>JAPPBX010000002.1 GCA_026702755.1 Candidatus Poribacteria bacterium
ACCAAGAGATGATCGAAAAAGAGAAACCCGACATCGTCTGTATCGCCACGCGTCCCGGTCCCCACGCCGACATTACCGTCTTCGCTGCTGAAAACGGTGTCAAGGGTATCTACTGTGAAAAGCCGCTCTGCTGCTCTATGGAAGAGGCGGACATCATGGTAGACATCGTTCAAAAGCACGGTGTCAAATTCAACTACGGCACGCAACGCCGTTACATGCCGATTTATCGCAAAATTCGCGAACTCGTGGATGCTGGCGAAATCGGCGATGTCCAATGCTCCATTGCCCAATACGGAGCCAGTTCCGCGCTCTGGGGATTGACCCACGCCGCTGATATGCTCCTCTTCCTCGCGGGTGACCCGGAGGTTGACTTCGTGCAAGGCGCGATTATATGCAATGATTCGGATTGGGATGGTAACCGTCTCAACGTTGACCCAGGTATCGCTTGCGGTTACATCCGCTATTCCAATGGGGTTCACGGTTACAACACTGCAGGCACGGGACCCGAGTACGAGGTCTGCGGCACCGGGGGTAAGATCCGTGTGCAAAACAACAGCAGAGAAATCCAATTCCGAAAAAAGGATGGGACCTTCTTTGAAGAGGTGCCGTTTCCAGAAACATCCCGCGCTACAGGCACCGTTATGGGAATCACCGACATCGCCGAAGCACTCGATGAGGACCGCGAGACCAAGGGACCCGTTCATCTCGCACGACGCAGTCAAGAGACGCTCATGGGTATGATCGAATCGCATCGGCTTGGCGGTAAGCACATCTCACTCCCCATGGAAAACCGTTCTCTCTATGTCACAAGGGACAATTGGTAGAATCCAACTCCGGTAGGCGCGCTTTCATGAAGATTAAGAATTTAATTCGGTAATGTGCGATGTTAATTGTCTGAAGCAGGATTTACAAGATTCAAGGATTTTCAGGATTGGAGATTCCTTTTTATTGAAACTGCTTTTTATTGAATTACCGAAATATTTACTTGAACTTCATCTAAGCGCGCCGAAACAACATGAACTTAGAAACCCAAATCCAGCAGTTCCGAGAAACCTTTTACAATGTCAAAACCGAAGTCCAAAAACGCATTGTCGGTCAAGACGCGATTATTGAAGGTGTCCTTTTCTGTTTACTCGCCAATGGACACGCACTCCTTGAGGGTATTCCCGGTTTAGGCAAGACGCAGCTGATTCATACCCTCAGCGAAGCACTGGATCTCTCCTTCAAGCGCATCCAATTCACACCGGATATGATGCCTTCCGACATCACAGGTACAACGCTTCTCGTTGAGGATGAACACGGCAGAAGGCAGTTTGAATTCCAACAGGGACCCATTTTTTCCCAACTCATCCTCGCTGATGAGATTAACCGCGCCACACCGCGCACACAATCCGCACTCCTTGAGGCGATGCAAGAACGCACCGTCACCGTCGGACGCACCAGCCACACGTTAGAGGAACCGTTTTGCGTTCTCGCGACACAAAACCCGCTGGAAATGGAAGGCACTTATCCACTTCCAGAAGCGCAACTGGATCGATTCCTATTCAAACTCCTTATCGAGTTTCCGAGTGAAGACGAGATCGTCGAAATCCTACGCCGCACCACATCCGGTGCTGACATCAGCATCGACAAGGTCACAAATGCTGAGACGCTCAACGAGATGCGTCGACTTGTCCCGCAAGTGCCCATCGCCGAACATGTCGAACGCCATATTATCCGACTCGTCCGTGCGACACACCCAGATTCCGAGAACGCACCGGAGATTGTCAAACAATACGTCCATCTCGGTGCTGGTATTCGGAGTGTCCAAGCGATAGCCCTCACCGCTAAAATCCATGCCCTCCTTGACGAGCGATATAACGTCGCCTTCTCGGATCTCGACAGCGTGCTACTTCCCGCACTCCGCCACCGTATTCTCCTCAACTTCGAAGGTCAAGGTGAAGGCATTGAACCTGACGCTATCGTCAACGAAGTCCAAAATACGCTTTCAGAGAGTTAAAGTCATACTATATTATCACTTTTCATAATATAGAATTTTATATTATGAAAAATTCCTAAAAATCAAAATATGGAATTCTATATTGCGAAAAATTGAGAGAATCATAATATGAAAAAATTCGTAGCAGGCGAATACAAGCAACAACAAGAATATAAAAGTTTTACACCCTCCTTTATAAATGAGCGTTTTATCTGGGATAATCCGCGGATAGATGTGCTGCTGGAACAAGCGGGACGGTTTTTAGGTGAATTAAACGCTTATGCTGAACTTATACCGGATATTGATTTTTTCATCCGAATGAAGGTTGTGAAAGAAGCGAGAGACTCTAATCTGATTGAAGGAACTAAAACTGAACTTGATGATGTTTTGCTGCCACAGGAGGAAATTGAGCCAGAAAAACGTGATGATTGGGATGAAGTCCAGAATTATATCAAAGCGATGAACTTCGCAATAGCCAAACTGCCTGAACTTCCACTTTGTATACGGCTCCTAAAGGATGCACACAAGATTTTACTCTCCGGCGTTCGCGGGCAACACAGAGCCCCTGGAGAAATTCGTAAAAGTCAAAACTGGATTGGTGGTTCGTCACTTGCCAATGCATTTTTCGTCCCGCCTTCACCAGAGGAACTTCCAGACCTCCTAAGTGATCTGGAAAAATTCTGGCATAACCAATCACTACAGATGCCCGAACTTATCAAAATTGCCATCACGCACTATCAGTTTGAAACGATTCACCCTTTTCTTGATGGAAATGGCAGGTGTGGAAGATTGTTAATTGTCTTACAGCTTCTTGATGCGCAGATATTGCAAAAGCCTGTGATCTATACGTCTACCTTTTTTGAAAGACACAGAACTTCCTATTACGATTCATTTTCTATAGTCCGTCCATCAAATGATTTAGAGCAGTGGATCGTATTTTTCTTAAGCGGCATCGTTGACACCGCACAGCATGGAATTGAGGTATTCCGAGAAATTATCTCGCTTCGTCAAGAATATGAAGAACAGATCCTAACGCTTGGTTCCAGAGCGAAAAACGCACATAAATTACTTCGGTCTATGTTCGCGCAGTCAATAGTCAACGCAAAATTAGCGACAAAGGAATTGGGTATGGCTTTTTCAAGTGCAAATCTGCTCTTAAAATCTTTGACCGACCTTGGTATACTAAAGGAGGTCACTGGCTTTTCTCGTAACCGTCTCTTTGTATTGGAGAAATACCTCAACCTCTTTAGAAGTTAGCAGGTTTCACACAAAAATGAGGAAATTATGACGATGAGGATATCTCACGGATATTTCACACCGGAAGAATACATCACTTTAGAACGCAAAGCAATCCCTGATGCTGAGGCGGTCCCTACAAGAAATATACGAACGCGTTCCGTTCCCTAAGTAGTACGAATATCTAAAGATTGTCCCTTCCATGCTGGTGAAGTTTCCTAATCTCGATTCTGGGTATCCACAATTTTTCTTGACAGTCGTGCTTGAAAATGTTAGACTTAATGCAAATTAGGATAACCATGATTGCCAGTGCACAATCACAGAAGTTAGAGTAATAATAAAGCGATAGGGAAAATGAAATGGATTTCAGTTGGGCTACAATCAGTCTCATAGATATAGGGATATTTAGCTTCGGCATAATCGCCGCGGCTACTGGATGGATCGTCAAAAAGCGCGAAGACCAACGGTATAATGCCCTATACGAAGAACACAAAAATCTGCAACAACGGTATAACGCCCTACAGCAAGAGTTTAGCAACTTCCAAAGTGCTGCTGACCAGCGGTATAACGCCCTACAGCAAGAACACGAAATCTTGAAAGAGGAAAACGCGACTCTCCGAGCCGGGCTCGATGCTCTCACCAGAGAACACAAGGCACTCCAGACAGCGCATGATCGCTTGTCTGGACGACACGCCGAACTCGTCGAAAGAGTGATGCCAGTCTTTGAAATATTGGCACGTGAAAACTAATGGAAATAAACGCTCGTAATGAAAACTGAATGCGTCCACATTATTCAATTTTTTGACATTTTACAAGAATCAGTGTATAATTAAAACACAATCCAAAACCACCATTTTCAGGCAACAAGATTGAAAAATATGCAAGAGTCCTTACAAAAATTACAAAATCTTCTCCAACAACTCTTCCGCGCAGATGACACCGACCTTGACTTCGGTATCTACCGTATCATTAACTATAGACGCGACCAGATCCAAAATTTCATTGACGAAGAACTCCCCACCATCGTCAACAAAGCACTTGAGGCAAATGCTGAAATTGAATCCGAACGAAAAGAATTTGAATCTTTACGAGAGCAAATTCCGGATGGCATGTTAGATGAAGATGACAACCCCATCAATGAGGCTTTTGCACAGGTACCTATTGTCAAGAAATTTCTAGCGGCAAAAGAAAAACGAGGTGAACCGCAAACCCCAGACCAGCGCGAAAATGCTGTCTATAATCACCTCTACACTTTTTTCTCCCGATACTACGATAACGGCGATTTTATTCCGCGCAGACGCTATTCCCAAACCGAACGCTATGCTGTTCCTTACAACGGCGAAGAGGTCTACCTTCATTGGGCAAATCGCGACCAGTACTATGTCAAGAGCGGTGAACATTTCTCTATCTATAGATTTAAACCTCAAGACACCACCTTCACCTTTGATCTCCGGGAAGTAGATGTTGAAAAAGACAACGTTAAAGGCAAAAAACGTTTCTTTATTCCCCTATCTGCAGAAACAAAATATAATCCAGAAATCGATGAGGTGTGCATTCCATTTGAATACCGTCCACTCACCGACGAAGAAAAGAAAATCTATAGTAGTCAAAAACAACAGGACAAAATTATTGATGCTGCCGAGTCGGAAATCATGGCACGTTTGACTGATCACCACAACGCACTGAGTGACCTTGCACAAGAGACAGATGGCGTAACCGTCCTCAAGAAACATCTTCAAATCTATACACACCGTAATACTGCAGACTTCTTCATTCACAAAGACCTTAAGCAATTTCTCAACCGAGAACTGGATGTCTTTATCAAAAACGAAGTGATACCGTTGTCCTCTGTACTGCCACCGGAAATTTAGACCACTCTCTAAAACAAGATTGTGATACAATAA
>JAPPBX010000003.1 GCA_026702755.1 Candidatus Poribacteria bacterium
AAACATCTTTCGCATCGAATAAAAAATGTAAGGGCAAGTACATTTCTTAGTCCCGTAGGGACGGCATCTCTATAGAAACGTGTGTCCAACAAGACCTAAGCCCCGTAGGGGCGGCATTTGTAGGGACATTCCTATAAAATACAACGAAATATCCCTAAATTGACACTTATGGCGCGGTTTCCTAATCGCACCGATGCAGAGTGTCTAATTAATTCTAAACTTTACTATAATCGCACATCAGGAGACCTTTTCTCATGGCAGACAGAACAGATCCAACCCAAAAAGCGAATCATCCATTCTACTGTCAGTATCGCGCCGTCTATCAATACGCAACACAATTCACACAAGCGCAGCGCGTCTTGGACCTCGGATGTGGCGACGGATACGGTGCCCACCTATTGGCACAACACGCAAAAAAGGTCGTCGCCGTTGACAAACACAAAAAGACCATCCAACAAGCAAAGCAAAAATACAATCTCCCAAATCTCGATTTCTACATCCAAGATGTCTCACAACTTCACAAATATTTCCCTTATCCGTTTGATGTCGTCTGCTGTTTTCATCTCATTGAATACCTAACAACCCCCGAACATTTCTTGGAGGAAGTCGCCAAACGCTTGGTCCACCCCGCAGCAGTGCTTCTCATTTCAACACCGAATCGATATTCTCCACTTCGGGAGTCTACAGGTCTCCAATCGCCCCATCACGAATGCGAATACAACGCCAGCGAGTTCCGAAATCTTCTTTCAATGAATTTTAGAGATGTGACGCTTTATACACTCCAAGGGAGTTCAAAAGTCGAGGAGTTTCAAGAGCTCCAGGCACAGCACATCCACCAGATTTTCAGCTATGATATCCTAAAAATGCGGCACTGGCTCCCCAAGCCACTCTTACGACTGAGTTTTGATGTCGGCGGAAGGTTATTATAGTAGAGTCAATAATTAGTTATACAGTTTTATGATTTGGTCAATAGAGACTTCTGGGTTGTATTGCCGGGTTCGTTTAATGTTAGCAAAATCCTTCTCAATCGGATTGAGTTCGGGAGCATACGGAGGTAAAACAGTAAACTCGCCCCCGTCTCGGCGATGAGCCTCGCCGTCTCAGAACTCTTGTGAAACGACGCATTATCGAGAATCACAACGTGCGTCTCATCAAGCAGGGACATAACTGATGCTCTAACCACACATTGAAGGTGATCGTATCACAGGTTTCCCCTTGAAAAAGCAGAGCCACTGTGAAACAATCTCCGTGCGATCAAAGAGGGGGAGGCATACCGATGTAAACCCGATATTTTATCGCTGACGCAGATACCCTTGGGAGCATAAGCATACCGACGGACATCTGTGTTGGAAAAACCGCTTTCATCAACATAAACAGGGGTTTTACCTCCCACTTCAACTTCAAGTGCCAAGGCATCAAGATAAACTTGACGCTTTGCTGGACATTGTTCCTTATAGGTTAGCGTCTTTTTTTTCGCGTGATATTGAGTTTCTCAAAGGCATAGGAGATACACCCTTTGGAAACACCGAAGTGTTTGGAGCGTTCTGCGAGGGTGGCATCTCGGACTTCGGCGACATGTTGCCGAAGCACATCGTAATCAATGTTTCGGGGGACCTTGGGCCCCGGTTTCTCACGGGCGAAGGGATCTTCAGTTTCTAACCAGTTATAGATCGTCCTTCTTGAAACACGAAAAGTGCGTTCTGCCTCGGCTTTACTGCCCCCGGTATTGACGAAATCGAGCACGCGTTTGCGTAAATCTGTTGAATAGGCCATAATCATAAACGCTAACATAAATTTCAGAAAATGTAAACTTATTTGTTGACTTTACTATAAAAATCCAATTCTCCCGTCGATAGAGGGTTTCAACCGCATTGGCATTGTTTAGTGCATAGTATTAGTCGAGCAATACGAGATTATCCCGATGTATGATTTCATCGTAATCGCGGTAGCCGAGAATGTTCTCAATATCCTTCGTGTGTTTCCCCGCAAGTTTGGCAGTCTCTACAGCATTATAGTTTACCAAACCGCGTGCGAATTCTGTTCCATTTTCAGTGAGACACGAAACCGTATCGCTATAGTCAAAATCACCTTCAACGCGTCGGATGCCTGCAGGCAATAGACTTTTTCCACCTTGTACGAGAGCCTCCTGTGCCCCGCTATCCACAAAGAGCCTACCTTTAGGAGGACGCGAATAAGCGATCCACCGTTTTCGTCCAGAGATACGGGAGTTTGGAAGGAACAACGTCCCGAGAAGCTCACCCTTCAAGAGTCTTGTTACGACAAGTGGTTCCCGTCCGTGTGCCATCACCATCATCTCTCCCGATCCGGTAACGATATCGGCGGCTCGCAACTTCGTCACCATCCCACCTGTGCCGCTCGTTGTGCCAGCTGTCCCAGCGGCTTGCCAGATATTCTCTGAAATAGATGGGACAGTGTGAATCAATTCTGAGTTAGGGTCGTGTCTGGGGTCTGCGGTGTAAAAGCCTGCCTGATCTGAGAGGATAACGAGGAGTTGCGCTTGGGCGAGGTTTGTCACATAAGCGGAGAGGGTATCGTTATCACCGACCTTAATTTCGTCAACAGCAACGGTATCGTTTTCATTGATAATCGGTATTACGTTGAGATGGAGAAGGGCGCGCATCGTATCGTTCATGCGGGTGTAGCGTTCCCGATTAGAGAAATCGTCGCGTGTAAGGAGCATGAGTGCAGCCTGCTGCCCATAGTTGCGAAATAGTTCCTCATAAACCGCCATCAACTGGATCTGTCCAACAGCGGCGGCGGCTTGTAAGCGCGGCAGCGTCTGTGGTCGCTGCTTTAGACCGAGTTGTGGCCAGCCTGCGGCGATTGCCCCAGATGTGACGAGGATAACCTCTACACCGTCCTGTTTCACGAGTGCTAAATCGTGGACAAGCCCATGGAGTGCATCTTCATTGAGGTTCGCACCTTCTGAAATGGTGCTGCTTCCGACCTTCACGACAACGCGTTTCACGTCTGACAAACAGGCGCGTTGTTCAGCCGGATTGCATTGCCCGTGGGCTATAGGTGAACTCAAATTCATCAATCTGAATGGTATCTCCTTCTACAGCACCTGCGCGTTCCAGTGCGTTCATCACTCCCATGTTTTTCAATTTCCGGTACAGTAGGATGAGTGCTTGTTCGTTTTCCATGTCAGTCATGAGGACAGCACGGCGCGGCTCAGCACCGCTAACAATGAAACCCTCCTTGGTCTCAGAAAGTTCAAACCGTGCGCGTGGTTCTGGCGGAAATTCCTGTTCAAAGACAATCGTCGTCTCTGCTTCCTCTCGGGCGCGTGCTTCAAGGTATTGTAAGGAGCGGTAGGCTTGTTGCATAAGTGAATTCACACCCTCACCCGTAACCGCGGAGATCGGAAAAACCTTCCGCTTATCGAAATATGCTTGGACACGTTCCAAATTCGCTGCAGCGTCCGGCATATCTATCTTGTTTAGGGCAATAATTTGCGGGAGTTTTGTCAAGAGTTCGTTGTAATGCTTCAGTTCGAGGTTGAGTTGCTCGTAGTCCTTGATCGGATCTCGTCCATCTGTCGCGCTCAGATCAATGACATGGATCAGCATTTTGGTGCGCTCAATGTGCCGTAAGAATTGGTGTCCTAAGCCTGCTCCTTTGTGTGCGCCTTCTATCAATCCAGGGATGTCGGCAAGAACGAAATTCTGTTCCCGATTGATGCGGACGACCCCTAAATTCGGCCGGAGCGTGGTGAACGGATACGCTGCAATTTTCGGGGTTGCAGCAGATGTTCGCGCCAGCAGTGTTGATTTACCAGCGTTCGGATAACCGACCAGTCCGATATCGGCGATAAGTTTGACCTCAAGGGTTATCTCGCGTTCTGCGCCGGGTTCACCTTTCTCGGCGACACGCGGTGCCTGGAACGTGCTACTCTTGAAGTGGGCATTCCCTTTGCCACCGATCCCGCCACGTGCGACAACGACAGTTTCACCAGGTTCTGTTAAATCTGCAAGGAGTTCCGTTGTTTCCAAGTCTCTGACAATAGTACCAGTCGGCACTCTAATAACGCGATCCGCGCCGTCAGCACCGTCTCGTTGTTTGCCGGTGCCGTGTCCACCCTTTTCAGCAACTTGGCGCGGGTTATGACGCAAATCAATCAGCGTACTCATCCCAAGGGTTGCCGTAAGGATGACGTTGCCGCCACTGCCGCCGTCTCCGCCATCGGGTCCACCGCGAGGGACATATTTTTCTCGACGAAAACTGATACAGCCGTTCCCGCCGTTACCTGCTTTCACCTGAATTTTTGCTGTGTCCATAGACTACACACTTTAAGGTGCTTGATTATTCGCGGAGGTTTTGTACCCCAAACCGCGATCTAACCGAACCTTTCCTCTTTGTTCCTCTGCTGATTGGGCTAATTACCAGGTTCCAGAGGATCATCTTGGAAGGTACTTCCTTCTGGAGTTACCGTGTTCGGAAGCGTAAATGTTGATACATGGTTGGCGGATAGTAAACCCGTTACCCTAATCTCTATCGTAGCCGCAGGAGTTTGACCTTCATACGCCTTAGATGAAACAAAGAACTGAATGTTATGATCCGGATTACCCTGATCATCGATGCCGTCGGCTTGTACCACAAATGTGTCCGCGTTTATATCTGGATGACGGTTACCATCCACATATATCTCAATCCCAAATCCGCTGGTTCCAATTGTAGTTCCACGATGTGTGGGGATTGGATCTTGATAGTATACCCAGACTACCCACCCTACGCTTTTACTTGTATCCAATTCGCCATCCTTTAGAGGGTAAACTCGGTGCGTATCAATAGAACCTGGGGTTGCCGGATCGTCTCCATTGTTGCCACCGCCATTACCACCATTGCCGTTGCCCCCGTTAGTGCCACCGTTGCCACCATTACCATTGGTGCCACCACCATTACCACCATTGCCGTTGCCCCCGTTAGTGCCACCGTTGCCACCATTACCATTGGTGCCACCACCATTACCACCATTGCCGTTGCCCCCGTTAGTGCCACCGTTGCCACCATTACCATTGGTGCCACCACCGTTGCCACCACCATTACCACCGTTGCCATTGCCCCCGTTAGTGCCACCGTTGCCACCATTACCATTGGTGCCACCGTTACCGCCATTACCACCATTACCATTGGTGCCGCCATTACCACCATTACCACCATTGCCACCATTGCCACCATTACCACCATTACCATTGGTGCCACCGTTGCCGCCATTACCATTGGTGCCACTACCATTGCCATCGGTGCCTCCACCGTTGCCACCGTTGCCGCCATTACCATTGGTGCCACCATTACCACCGTTACCGCCGTTGTTGCCTCCACCATTGTTGCCGCCATTATTACCGTTGTTGCGGGTGCCGGGGGGACCACCATTGTTATTACTGCCACCGGTATTGACATCTGGTGGCAAAATAGTACCGAGGTGTTCTTCTAACTCAGTTTCCTCTTGCGCTGTCAATTGTGCCAGAATCTCGGTGGTATCCATTTCCTTTTCTGCTCGCAAAAGAAGCTTGTCCTCATAATAGAACTCATAAATGATGCTCCTGTCATGAATATGGATGATGGGGACGTTAGCACCAGGACTTCCCGGTTCTCCGTGGGGGCCCTGCGGTCCTCTGGGTCCTTGCGGTCCTTGGACTCCTCTGGCTCCCGGGATAACCTTTATGCAAACGGCATCAAACCCCACAAGCAGGCAGGGAGTGTCCTCACCAACCGAGAGACGATACCTGTCTACATTATCAACCGTTAGTATGGGACCTGTATAACGGTTTTCACATCCAGTGACACTCAGAGACACGATAAAAATTGCAAGGGGCAATTTTTTCATCAATTACCTCCGTTTTTAATTAACGTCAGCTCGATTCAAACATTTGTCAATCGCTAAATCACCAATTTTACAGAAGGTTCAGGTGAAACGTAGAATTTACGGGTCTTACACCATCCTGACCGTCTGTCATTGTGAATATTGCCTCATGGTGGGAGAATAAACCAATGACGCTAATAACTATTTCATTTAGTTTCGTTAAAACGAAGAATTGAAGGGCATCTCCGCCGGGACCACCTTTGGTTTGTGCAACTCTCCTTATTACAGGGATTTGGTTACCATTCTCATCTTCCTCGTATGATGCAGTAAGGTTGTGCACAAAGCCACTTTCGTCTCTGGCGCGTACTGTGACCTGAAGTCCGGTATCCACATTAAAATTTGTCCCCGCCCGCTCGGGTGTGTCCCCGAGTCCATCGCCATCTGTATCTGGATATGTTATCCACACGGTCCACCCTACTTTTTGGCGTGTAACTGACTGGGCTGTTGGCACTGTCGGATCATCGTTGTTGCCGCCATCATCCTGATCGCCTTGTTGCGCCGCTAATAATTCTAAGAGTTCGGAGGTGTCCGCTTGCGTCTCTGCTCGGAGGGCAAGTTTGTTTTCATAATAGAATTCATAAATGATGCTTCTTTCATGAATGTGGATGATTGGAGCGTTTACACCAGGACTTCCTGGTTCTCCTTGGGGGCCTTGGGGTCCTCTGGGACCTTCGGGGCCTCTGGGTCCTTGGGGTCCTGGAATAACTTTTATACAGATTGAATCAAATCCATCTTGTAGACATACGTTATCTTGACCAGTACTATGAAGATACTGGTCCACACGGTCAACTGTTAGCATTGGACCTGTGTATGGGATTTCACATCCAATGATACTCAAAGACATTACGAAAATTGCCATGAGTAATTTTTTCATCAACAACCTCCATTTTTACTGCCTCTGGTATGTTAAAGGACCTCGAAACCTGCTGCAGTTATTGCCTCTGTGAGATTCGCAGTTGTAATACGAGAGGCATCAAAATGAACAACAGCCTCCGCTTTGCGCAAATTCACCTTCGCACGTCGAACGCCGGGGAGTTCCTTGAGCGCATCGGTTACAGTTTTGACGCAATGTTGACAGGACATTCCGCCGATCTTTAATTTCGTTTTTTCCATGATGTTATGCCTTTGTTGAAAAACTACGTCCACACGCCGGACAATTCGGTGTGTGCGTCCGGATTGCTAATCCACATTCAGGACAAATCCGCTTTGTTTGAAAGCGTTCCACGAGACGTGATACAATAACGATTCCTAAAAAAAGGATAATAAGAAAGGTTACTTCCCAAAAACCGATAGACACACCTTAATCTCCGCCGGTTTCTACTTCAATACTGTAGACTTGCCTACGCCTTTAGTTGACGCAAAGTCGCGAGGTTTGTCTCGTGCATTGTTTCCATTTGTGGTGTTTCAATAATGAGTGGAATTTCCGCAAATCGAGAATCATTGAGGATATACGCAAATGCTGTTGCGCCGATATTGCCATCTCCAATGTGTTCATGCCGATCTACGCGACTCTGGTAGGTTGATTTTGCGTCGTTGAGATGGAAAGCCTGTAATCGTGTGAGGCCAACAATGTCATCAAACCGATTAAACGTTGTTTCACAGTCAGTTTCGGTCCGCAGGTCATAACCAGCGGCGAAGACATGGCAGGTATCCAAACAGACTCCAAATCGATCTGGGTATTTCGACATACCGATAACATCGCGCAAATGTTCAAAGCAGTAGCCGAGGTTCGTGCCTTGTCCAGCCGTGGTCTCAAGGAGAATAGTGACATCCGGTGCTTCAACGTTTTCGAGTAGGAAATCGAAACTCTCGTTCAACTGTTTTAAGCCGAACGTTTCACCTTCATTGAGGTGCGCGCCGAGGTGTGTAACAATATAGCGGAGACCGAGCATAGACGCAAGTTCCATCTGTTCCTGAAACTGTTGGCGTGATTTCTCAAGCACCTCCGTTT
This sequence comes from Candidatus Poribacteria bacterium, assembly GCA_026702755.1. Taxonomy (NCBI): domain Bacteria; phylum Candidatus Poribacteria; species Candidatus Poribacteria bacterium. The sequence continues at coordinate 7,839 of JAPPBX010000003.1, forward strand.
TCGGCGAGGCAAGATTACTCAAGTGAATATCGTGAACAATTACATCTCCAATGGCAGATGCCGTCCAAGCATCACGAAATTTTTCAATTATCGCGGCAGTCGGCGGTTTTGCTTGCCACCGATTCGGATTTCTCAAAAAAATTTGGATCGTGTCACAGTGGAGTTCTTCGCCATTTTTAATGGCATTGTGTAAGCCACCTGAAGTGGACACATGTGCACCGAGAATCATATTTCGGTTGGTATCTCCTTGTGTGCTGTTCTATAGTCACGTTAAAGATACCACAAAAATAGAGGAAAGTCAAAATTAAAAGGCGTTTATACGCCTGTTTACAATTAACGATACATTGTAAACAGGCGAGGTGGAGCGTTTTCCATGCACTGGAAAGATCTACTTATTTTCAGGGTTTACTATAAAAGTTGAACAACAGTATATCCATTACGGATGCACGGCTGTCTTGACACCGAGTCGTGCATCCGCGTTATCGAACGCTGCTAAACCCTCAGCAATCGGAAACCGATCGGTTAACAAAGGCTCAAAATTGAGTGTTTTCTCTATCAGAAGCTGTTTGGATTCTTCAAGGCTGGCGCGGGAAAACGCCCACGAAGCCATTAGTTTGTGGCCCGCATAGTGAAATTCTTCCAGATTGACGCGGAGCTCTTCACCTTCCGGAGCGAGTCCAAAGAAGTTGAGGCACCCACCTCTACGTACCACCTTAAAAGCAAGCGTAATTGCGGAAGTGTCATTAGTGGTTGCAGAGATGACAGTATCAACCCCGCCACGGGTAATCTCTTGGAGCTGTGCGACCCCCTCGGGTGAAGTATCAAAAGTGAGATCAGCGCCGAGGGTTTCGGCAACACTTCTGCGGTGAGGTAACGGCTCCACCACGTAGGTTGCTAAACCGGCGCGCTTCGCCAATTGCGTGAACATCAAACCGATGGGACCGGCACCGAGGATAGCGACGGAATCCTTGAAAAAGGTTTCTTGCATCGCATTCAGGCAACAGCCCAAAGGTTCCAGGAAGAGCAGTTCTTCCGGCGGAATACTCTCCGGTACTCGGATAAGCTTACCCGTATCCACGCCATGCTTTGGCATCCGCATGTATTCGGCATAGCCGCCGTCAATGTCGTGCCCGATGCCTTCAACGGTATTGCAATATTTATCCAAGTCATTCTGGCATTCGGTACACACGCCACAAGAGAGCATTGGATTGACGGTAACCCGTTCTCCAGTTTTGACATCTGGGTGTCGACTCTCTACTATCACGCCTGCGAGTTCGTGTCCCATCACGACGGGTGGTGCATAATCCGACACATCTCCACGCAGTGCAGCGAGGTCAGATGCGCAAATACCGCAGAGGTCCATCTGGATAAGCACATCTCCAGTAGCAAGCGCGGGGATGGGTTTCTCGTGAATACGTAATTGCTGGATTTTCTCAAAAACGATGGTTTTCATATTTTTTTCTTTGATTGGACGGTGAGGTTAAAAGTTTATTGGTAAAAGTCGGAGAAATGAGGATGAGGTCAAAAACTTATCGAGTGAATGCGGGAACCCCATCCTCGAAGCAGATATGCCGCTATTCAAACTCGTAAGGCACCGTCTCCGCTTGATGGGTCTTAGCGGACTTTTCTGCCAGATCCATTACAGCAATAACACGGCGAGCGGATTCCGGTGTAACGAGTAAAGGGGTGCCATCGTTCAAATGAGCGACGATGTTCTGATAGTAGCTCGGTCCAGGTCTGCCGTGATGCCCGACCTCCTGCTCGTTCGGCTGTCCTTCGACTTCGGATAGCACTTTAAATCCGTTGCCTTCGGAGGTAATTGCACCGTGTGAACCGAGCAGTTTCCACCGCGGTCCACCAATTTTCGCGATGTTAGACATCTGAATGTTTGCCATTGCTCCATCTGCGACCACTTTTCCACCTGCGAACCGAATAATCGCTTGGACGTGGTCCTCGTTACTAATATCATCCCAGACGAGGTTCGGTTGATAAAAGCCGGTGATGTTAATCATCGGGGCTTCAAGAACATTGAGCAGCCAATCAAGATAATGGGCACCCCAGTCGTAGAATTGTCCACCGGAGATTGCCTTGACGCTGCGCCACCAATCAGGATTCGGTCTGCCATAACCGCCACCCCACATCTCAACGTTAAAGACTTTACCGATAATACCGGAATGGACGAGTTCGCGAAGTGTCCAAAAATCGGCATCCCATCGCCGATTGTGGTGAACGGACAACATAACGCCGTTCTCTTGAGCGGTTGTGATCATCTCGGTAGCTTCCGCGATTGTAACACACATCGGTTTTTCAACGATGGCATGCTTGCCCGCTTTAAGACTCGCCACGGTTGGCGCACAGTGCAAGCTATGCGGGAGGACGTTGGCGACGAGATCAATCCCGTCATCCGCGTTGAGGTCTTCGACTGTGTTATAGGTGCGGATTCCCGGAAAGTCTTCTTCCGCCGCCTTTGTTCGGTCTGGATCGATGTCACAGACGGCAACACATTCGATGCCCTCGGTGTTTTGCATCATATTTGCATGGGCTCTGCCCATATTAAATGCCGCTCCGTACCCGAGGACGGCACCTTTGATAATATCTGCCATTTGTTTAGCTCCTTCTTTTTCATATATGAATGCCTTATTATAGCATAACCGAGAAAAATTGGACGCAATTTATCAAATTTTCCGAGACGAATATCTGGCGCGAGAAAACTTGACACTCACAGCAATGGCATGCTAAACTATACATCAGAATTCAGTGCTGTAAAAGGAGCAATGGAATATGACTTCAATCAAATGGCAATGCGCGCTTTCATCTGTGTTCTTTATTTTTTCAATAATCGGATCAGGCTTTGCCGCTGGTGGATTTGAGTATCTTCCAGATGAAGCAACGCTTGGTTTGTGGCACTTTGACAACAGCGATGTGTCAGACATATCTGAGAACGAGGTTAAGGGTGAAATAGAAGGGAAAGCCGCGTGGGACGAGAATCAACAATGGAACAAAGAGGATAAGCCCGGAAAATCCTTTGTTTTCGATGGAAATACGGTAATCTCCCTCGGTGAAGCGGATGTGCTTATACCGAAAGTGGAGATCACAATTGAAGCGTGGGTCTATCCTGAAGACTTGACCGGCTGGCGACTTATTTTCACAAACTGGGATGGTCCCCCCGGTGCCTACCATTTAGGGGTCCAAAACGGCATCGCCAAATTCCACATCAATACCGAGAAAGGGACTGCATTCGCTGGTGCGCCAAAACCATTGGAATTAGAGCAGTGGCAGCACGTCGCGGGTATCTATGATTCCAAACAAATTAAACTCTATATTGATGGAGAAGAGGTTGGATCGACGAACCACGGTGGCAAATTAGTGAGGGGTGGGTTTGATGTCATCATCGGAAGCAAGAACACGCGTCAGTTTAAATGGAAAGGTTTGATGGATGAGGTCCGAGTCAGTGATATTGCCAGAGAGTCTGACGTGCTAAGTCCAAACTTGCTTGCACCGCAAGCGGTTGAATTCTCAGAATTGACGCTGCCACTTTTATGGGGATCCCTTAAAAAATAAAAAGCGGAAACATCATCGGGGAAGAATTATGAAGGAACAGGTCGCATCTGCATTAACGCGCGGTACTGCCGCTTTGCTCGCACAACAGAGTGAAGGCGGCAACTTTGAAGGACAACTCTCCTCAAGTACTTTCCCGACCTGCGCGTATGCCTGGATTGAACTTATCCGAAGCGAGACACTGGACCCCGCCCTTACCGAATGGTTTATCGCAAATCAGAACGAAGATGGTGGATGGGGACTCGATACTGCCAACATATCGAATACAGAAGCCACCCTATTTGTCCGCTTAATACTGGAACAGATTCAGAAACAGGCACCTAATCCATCCGTTGAAGAGGGACTGGCATCCGCGCCCAAATCCCTGTCGCAGCTTGCCTTGGTTAAATTGGCTTACGCCGCCTTTAATGAGTTTGATTGGACAGAATTGACGCTATCAGAAAACGCGCTGCCGCTCATGAAACTCGCGAGACAATTGACGAAAATCCCATTCCTCGGTAGTCGGTTGAAACCGCCCAGACACCGGTTGCCACCGGTTGCTCTCTTCAACACCCCAATGTTCGATGCCCTGTTTATCGCCGAACAACATACCCTCGTGCCTGTCTTCATCATGATTGAATTAAATACACGCAAACGCCCTGAAATGATTGCGTCACTCACGGCGTGGTTGAAATCGCATGTCCTCAGCGACGGCAGCTGGTTTCGGGTAAACTATATCACTGCTCTCTCTGTTTTGGCACTCATTGAACTTGAAGAAAAATGGACAGCAGATGAAGAAACCTCGGCATTTATTGAACGCGGAATCGACTGGCTCCGCACGACGCGAAACCCTGATGGTGGGTGCCGAGAGGCACTAAACCTCAATGTGTGGGATACTGCCCTGAGTATCATCGCCCTAACAGAGTATGCTATACATAATGAATCGGGGTTACAAACCCCTCCTACAGATGAACTCACAGATAAAGTGAAACGCGCTGCGCAGTGGCTCATCAAACACCAAAATGCCGATGGCGGATGGGCATTTTCAGGATTAGAGGACAGCACACTTCCGAGTGACGCTGACGATACAGCATTGGGCACCCTTGCGCTGATCCGTTCGCTCTTTGTAGGCACTCCCATCGACCGTGAGGCATTGGATCAGGCAGTTCACCGCGGGATAGGATGGTTAAAGACACAACAGAGTCCCGATGGCAGTTGGAGTACATATCAACCCGGTCAAGGAGATGTGGGTTGCGTGAGCATCACCGCGCATGCTATTGAAGCACTCCTCGCGCTTGAGCAAAGCGATGTTCCTGATAAACCAGATGTTCAGAGTGAGATAAATCGTGGAATCCATTGGCTTCGCCGACAAATACATCGAGACGGGTATTGGAGAGACTTATGGCTGGCGAAAGATACGTACGGCACCGCCTGTGCCATAATGGTGCTCATCAAAGCCGGACAGGAAAGTGTCCCTGAAGTCCAGCGTGGTGTCGAATGGCTTGAACGCACCCAAAATGCGGATGGAGGTTGGGGAGAGGATATGTTTGGGAATCCAACCGAAAGCACAGTCGAGCAGACGGCTTGGAGCACTTATGCTCTCCTACTCGCCAATCCAGAAAAACACGCCGCTAAAGAAGGCGTAGCGTTTTTACTCGAACACCAACGAGAAGATAACTCATGGCCCGAGCAATGTGTCGGTATCTATTGGGAGATCATCGGCGGCTACGCCGACCCGATTTATGCGTCTGTCTTTCCGATACTTGCTTTGTGTCAGGCATCGCAAACAAACCTTTAGGTCCGCGCATGGCGATGGTACGGAAAATATCGATTATTATCCCCATCCTGAACGAAGCAAAGATTTTAGAAAAAACGCTGTCTCAACTCCGGTCGGAACAGGAATACCACGAACTTATCATCGTAGATGGCGGAAGTACTGATGGTTCAATCCATATCGCCGAGAATTATGGAAAGGTGCTAACATCAGGGCGTGGAAGGGCAAAGCAGTTAAACGCAGGTGCGGCGGCAGCGACAGGGGACATCCTAATTTTCCTACACGCAGATATTTGGCTTGAGCCGGGGGCATTGGCAGCAGTAGAAACCGCGCTGTCATCGGGTTACATCGGTGGTGGGTTTCAACAGAAGATTGACGAAAAAAGTATTCTCTATCGTATCATTGAGATATCGGGGAACATCCGAGGCAGATACCTGAAGGTATTTTACGGGGATAGCGGTATCTTTCTCGCACATGCCGACTTCAATAAAATCGGGGGTTTCCCAGAGATTCCAATTCTGGAGGAGATGGAATTTTCAAAAGGAATGCGGAAACTTGGGAAAACAACACTCGTCAGCCCTTGTATCCATATCTCTCCCCGACGCTGGGAAACTGGCGGTATTGTCCGGACGACGTTAAACAACTGGCTCATTACTTTCCTCTATTTCCTTCGGATTTCACCAGAGAAACTCGCGAGACTCTATAGCCATATCCGGTAGTCGCAATTATCTTACGAGGAAGTGGGAAAAAGAAAAAATGCCTCTGCACTGTTTGGACGGCACAGAGGCATTTTCTTATACAAGATGTACGAAATTAACGACCCGCCTTGAGTGAACCCCAAGTTGTCGCTAACTTGTTCTTGGCTTCAACATCAAATGTACCATTTTCTGAGAGCCAATTGTTGATGAATTCAACGACGCCAATACCGCGGATATCCGGTTTTTCTGGCCATTCGGGTTTTCCTACCTGCCACATGGCTGCAATCATGCCAGTCCCATCTTTGCCAGGTGACTTGCTGATTGCAACTGCTGGATCCGCCGTATTTTTATCTGCTTCAGCAAAAGCAACGACATCCCAATCCGATTTCTCGAACTGCTCCAGATGCCATGGACGGGTGGATTTAAAGGGCTTGAATGAAGGGATAGCCTTTTTCCCTTCAGCAGTCGCTTCAAAATTAGCACCCCGATCGCTAAAAGTTAACCCAGGGATATCAAAGACATTGGCAGCACCGTCTGCCCCATTATTTGGACTCCGTATCCCGCCCTCGTAACTCATGTAGAAGATCCAATCCGCCACGTTAATGACAACGTTGCCTTCTTCAATGAAGTTCTCTACATTGGAGCCATCAGGATCTTTGTTTGGAAACTGATAAAGCCCGCTCGGCGTGGTTCCACAGGCAAGGATAATAACATCCTGTTGACCGTTGCCAGTATGTTCCACACACCATTTTGCGAGCGGAGAATTGTCGCCGACTTCATCGCCATCACCGAAATCTTCAATACTGTTAAACAGCGCCTTAATGCCCGGATCGCTCTTAATTACCTTGACATTCTCAGCAACTGCCTTGTCGGAAATCCAACCGGGGTTGGTTGGTCCCGAGTAAAACGCCAAATCGTTGGCTGAGACCATAGCCATACCACCCACAAGGGCGAAAATGACTATACTTACATAGAGTTTCATGATATCCAATACCTCCTGTCTGGTTGCCATCAGTATAGGTTCTGACCTATCTCTATTTGTTGCGGTGGATCGTTAATATGCCACCCCAACACTTGTCATAGAGTTGCCAAAGAGACAATGGGCGAACAGCTTCGATTTTCCCCAGGATGTCACCACACTGTCTTGGATCTCTATAACGGTTGTGATACTTCTGTGTTCTACGAGTCAATTGTTTGTTGATAAATCATTTGCCCGCAGAATACTTTATCAGAGTGTACCTTAAAATGCAAATTAGTGTCAACAATTTTTTGCAGAAGATAACAATGTTTAGCGTCACCTCTGCCTTTTAGCATCAAAATGCTTAGACACCTTTTTCGTGGGTTCAGAACGACTTTCGCTTGAGGTTTGCCCACGTTACAGCAAGTTTGCCTTCCGGTTCAACAGCGAGGTTCACCTCACGCGGGTTATCGTAAAGGAACAGGTTATCAATGTAATAGTGCTGGAGCTGGTTGGTGTGAATTCCGAGCACACCCTTAGGATGAAGATTCTTGTCATCCCTCCACTCAGTAACCTTTTCATAGACGAGTTCGCCCTGTTTCTTTATATGGAGTTGAAAGTTGTTGTCATCCCCGAGTAACGCCAGCGTGTACCACTCCTTTGTCGTAACAGGAAACGGGAATTCGGCTCTGAAATCACGATACTCGTTCCAGGTACCCCGGTCATTCCCTTCACGCTTGTACCAACGCGCGGAGTTCGGGCGACCGAATCCATTCTCAGGCGTGATAATTAATTGATAGAAGTGTAAGTCTTCGTTAGCGCGAAACAGGAGCTCCATCTTGCTGGGAAAATCATCATCGTTAAACAGATAGAAATCAAGGCGAAGCCCGAAATCTTCAAATTCTATCAACCCATATCCAAAATCCGCTTCTCCGTTGCCATCTCCGCCGAGCCTCTCGATTTCCAGGTGACCGCCCTTTACTTTCCAGGACTCGTCCTGACCTTTCCAATACTTATTGTTAAGTTTACCTTTAAAATCATCCGCTACGAGAAGTTTTGCATCACTCATACGACACAAAAACAGAACAGATGCTATCAGGTAAAAAAGAATAGTAACTTTTCGCACGGTAGTTACCTCCTTCTGTATCAGATTTTTTTAATTATAATTTATTTTGTCGGAATTTGTCAAGAATTGTTTAATATTTTTTCAGAAAAGTAAAATCTCTCTATTGCGATGTAGGGATATTCATGATAAAATAACCCAAATTGGTAAAGGTGTATGAAAATGAATTTCAAGTGCAAAATCGTTCACCGATGGATCGAAAACAGGCGCATTTTCATTCTTCTCTGTGTCTATTTTTTCATCTGTAATAGTCCAGTGTTCACCGAACCCTCTCCTGTCATTGTCAACGAAATTGATGGCAGTGAGATGGTTCTGATTCCATCGGGGACCTATCTCATCGGAAGCAGATCGGCACAAACCACTGCTTTGATCAACAAGGACGCACGACTCGCTGAGGATTTTTTCGAGGTGGAACACCCACAACACGCTGTGTCCCTATCCGCCTTCTACATCGATCGTTACCCTGTAAGTAACGCACAATACGCTGCGTTTATCGCAGCAATGAATCACCCGACTCCAAAATACTGGAAAGACGCACCACAAATGGGCGCAGAAAAACCATTTCCTGTAGGTGCTAACAACGCGACACATCCCGTTGTCGGTGTCTCTTACGCTGATGCTTTGGCATACTGTGAATGGGTGGGCAAACGACTGCCTACAGAGGCAGAATGGGAGACGGCGGCACGCGGTGGACTTGTCAATCAGAACTATCCGTGGGGGAACGAATCCTCTCGAAACCATGCGAACACTGTTGGTATTTGGGGAAAAGATAGGTGGCACTGGACCTCGCCCATCGGAAGTTTCTCGCCTAATGGATACGGGTTATACGATATGGCAGGCAATGTGTTTGAATGGTGCGCTGACTGGTACGCGCCGGATTACTATCAGCACAGCCAACCTGAAAACCCGCGGGGACCCGAAACAGGACAGACCCGTGTACTACGCGGCGGTTCGTGGAGCAACAATCTCTTCGGTATCTATCAGATGCGGTGCGCTTATCGGTTTCACGCGCGTCCAGAAACCCGTAATTTAACCATTGGCTTCCGATGCGTCACAACACCGTCCCCTTAATAGGGTTCAATCTGATTCTCACCCTCTATAATTTTCAGGAACCGATTCACAGGCACTTCCGAAAATTTCTGAACGCTTCCATTCTGCCACCGAATTTCTAATGCGACACTTTCCGCTGCCCCGATCCCAAAATGTAAACGCAAATCGTTTTGTGAGAGATAACTTGAACCGCTCCGGACCTCCCGCACCTGAATGTGCGCACCGGCTTTGACAAGCACTCGCGTCCCAATCGCCGCTCGGTTAGAGACAGTCCCTAATAGTTTAAGGGTCATCCAATTCCCTGAACTTTGTCCGCCATCGTTCCGCAGAATATCCACCCGTTCACCGACGTTTGACACCACCAGATCCAAATCCCCATCATTGTCCAAGTCTCCGACGGCACTGCCGCGGCTGGAGCGTTGCAATGCAAATCCTGGACCGCTTCCTGCTGTGACATCCGTAAATGTGCCATCTCCCTTGTTCCAAAACAGGTGATTGCGTTGCGCATAGGTGGTCGAACTATCAATAAGTACCACATTATCGTGGATATGTCCATTCGCAACGAAGAAGTCTTGAAACCCATCTTGGTCGAAGTCAAAGAAATTGACCCCCCACGCCAAATAAGGCAGACTGACGGCACCAGTGCCAGACGAATAGGTCCGATCTGTGAAGAACTCACCCGCGTCGCTGTGGTAGAGCGTATTCGTCTGATGCTGAAAGTTAGTGACAACGAGGTCTAACCATGTATCGTTATCGTAATCGCCGAAAGCCACCCCCATCCCGTTTTCGACCAATCCATGCTCACTCAGTGCCACGCCAGCAAATTGACTCTGTTCTTGAAATCGTCCGCTTCCATCGTTGTTATAGAGGAAGTTGGCATCCGCGTCATTTGCTACATAGAGATCGGCATCCCCGTCTGCGTCATAATCGCCGAAGGTGACACCGAGGCCTCGCGCAGCGAAGTTGTCAAAACCAGCGTTCTGTGTATCCTCTATAAAGGTGCCATCACCGTTATTGCGAAAAAAAACATCTTTCACCCCGTCATAAGTGCGAGGACTACAGTGAACCAGAATCCCTTTGACGCGACACGGTGTGTGCGTCTCCACAGAAAAGTCAACATAGTTTGCAACGTAGAGATCAAGGTCGCCATCTGCATCCACATCTCCAAAGGCACATCCCGCGCTCCACTCAGAAACCGCCACGCCTGCTTCTGCCGTCCGATCACTAAAAGTTCCGTCGCCACTGTTTCGGTACAGAACATTAGCACCGAAGTTGGTGACGTACATATCAAGCCAACCGTCGTTATTGTAATCACCGACACAAACACCAACACCATAGCCTTGATGTCCAACCCGACTTGCTTCGGTTACATCAACGAAATGTCCCGTGCCATCGTTGCGGTAGAGGCGATTCATCGCACCTGTAGTTGTATCAGGTGAATCCAAATTGGTTCCGTTGACGAGATAAATATCGACATCATTGTCGTTGTCATAATCGAACAGTGCGACCCCGGAACCGAGTGTCTCGACAAAGTACTTCTTGTAGCTGCGGCCATCCTCGTGCCGGAACACCACACCGCTCTCCGCTGTGACATCCGTAAACCTAACAGTTGGTTGTCCGTCTCCATTAGAGACAATGAAAAGACACAGAAGAAGTGGAAGCACGGTCTTTCTAAAAAAACGCCTATAGACGCGATCCCTCATCGCAATCTGTTCTCCTAATTTTTACAAAAGATAAGTCAAAGTGCTTTTACACCAAGGCATTATACGCCACCCGTGTATAGAAGTCCAGTATCTTTCGCTCCTGTTAAGTTGCAATAAAACGGTAAACTCGCTAAAATATAGCAGGATTTACGCAGCATCCTTTGCTGGCGAGGTTTCAAACCTCGCCAGCGGTGTATGGACCATTGGAGAGTTCAACCTGTCTCGCAAACGTGCAAGGAAGATGAATTGATGCCTCCCCGTCAAGTTCTATTTTGGATTTGTGTCTTGCTCATTACGATTGGTAACACAACTGTCGCAAACGAAAAAGCGATGTCCCTGTTCTCTCAGGGTGTCCAGGAATTACACGCCGGAGAGTTAGACGCTGCGCTTGAAAAATTTGAACAGGTTACAACAATCGCGCCTGACTTCGCAGATGCTCACTACCATCTCGGACTTGCTTACTATCAGAAAACGGAATATCGAAAAGCGATTGATGCCTTTACGCAAACCTTAAAACTTCTTCCTCGCGACACAGAGGTGCTTATCAAGTTAGGGTTGGCTTCACACAAAGCAGCCGAGGCAGATGCCATAGCCCGCCTTGCGAGACGAACCTTGCATGAACGGGCAGTCAAAGCCTATCAAACTGCGCTTGAAATTCAACCGCATAACGTAGAAGCACTGAACAATTTAGGGCTTGCCTATCAGGAATTGGGTCGCTTTAGCGAAGCAATCGTAGTGTATGAGGAAGGATTGACACTTAACCCAGACCTGCCGCAACTGCATGCTAATCTGGCAATCGCTCGCGACTTACAGGCTGGCGTTTATTCACTTGCAGCGTATCAACACTACAAGGTAGGAACACGAGCGAAGCGTGCAGGACGGACGGAAGCAGCAATAGCAGCATGGAAACAAGCCATTGCTGAAAGTCCGAAGTATCTACAAGCATATCTTCAGTTGGCTGAACTTTATTTTCAAAGCACCGAATACGAATCCGCAATTCGCACTTACCTTTCGGCAATCGCGTTGATATCCGAAAGGGTGCCTTCTCAGCGTTCAGGCACAGCAGATATCTTCTATAACCTCGGCAATAGTTATCTCTATGCGCAGCAATTGGAATCAGCAGTCTCCGCCTATCAACAAGCAGTGGAACTGAATCCTGAAATAGTCGGTGCTTGGGCAAACATGGGCACGGTGTTGCTTGAAATGGAGAGGTTTGATGCGGCTATCGCGGCATGTGCGTCGGCATTAAAAGCAAATGCCACTGTGTTCTCTTCAGGGAAAGGCACGCTCATTTCACCATCTGAATTAAATGCGATTGAATTCACACGCAACACTGCTCAAGATATTAAAGACGGTGAATACACGATGCAGGCGTATCGGACATGGAGACGAGGGATTTCAGCGAGAAATGTGGGAGATATACCGACTGCGCTTAGATTGTGGGAGCAGGCAGTAACCCTAAGTCCACGTTATGCGGTGGCACACGAGAACTTAGCGTGGGTCTACTTCAACCTAAAACGATTCGACGATGCAATCCAATCGTGCAAAACCGTTCAAATGATCCGTCCCAATCCACAGGTTGCCCAATTACTTACGTTCGCCAACGAACTTAAAGCAGGAAAATACTCGTTTGAAGCCTATCAACTGTGGGAACAGGGACGGCGTGCCAGCGCAGCAGGCAATCTGACGGAGTCGGTTACGCTGCTCTTGAAAGCAATCGAGGTAGGTCCGGAGTTTGCGGCAGCATACAATACATTAGCGTGGCTCTACGCTGATAAATTGGGAACGAACTTAGCAGAAGCAGAAAAGTTGGCGAGACGAGCGCACAAGCTTGATCCGAACGCAATACATATTTACGATACGCTTGGATGGATATTGCACAAACAGGGACGGCACACAGAAGCCCTCAATGCCTTCAAGCAGGCACTTGAGCGCACCCCAAACAATCCCGAATACCTATACCACGCCAGTTTAGCGGCAATAGAAAGCGGACAATCCTCTCAAGCGTTGAAATACCTCGCCGAGGCGATTGCCCTTGACAAGGCACTCATACAGAGAATGCAGACCCAGCGTGAATTCGATGCTATCCGTTTTACCCCGGCATTCCGAAACCTCGTTCGGTAACCGCGGCATGGTTGTCGGTTTGCCTCGCAGTGAGAGTCTTCGGTTAAGAAACCTTGTGGCAGTGACCCCAAAGACCCCCCACAATAAACCTCTTTAACCGATAACTGATAACCGTTTGTTGTGCGACTCTGACAATACCTACTCTTCCGAAGTCTCTTCCTCCATTCGGGTGGTTCCGTTACTCTGCCAATTATCCGCTTTCTCCTTGAGTCTCTCGATGTCTTCAGAGTTCTTGATGTCAACAATGTGGGGTGTAATGATGATAACAATTTCAGTATCCTCGACAGCAGTTTCAGTATTTTTGAAGAGCCGACCAATCAACGGAATGTCACCTAAGATCGGAAGTTTGTTCTCCACCTGCTTCTGCTTTTTACGGATAATACCACCGACAACAATCCGTTGCCCATCTTCAACATCAATGTAGACGCTGAGCGAATTATCATCGGTAATAGGTGCGTTGAAGTCGGTAAACTCAATAAAGTTACTGGCACTGATGTTTGTAATATCCAACCCGATAGTGCGTTTACCATCCTTACCTGCTTGCGATTTGGCAATATAAGGTGTAAGCGAGATATTGATGCCGACAGGTGGATCAATAAAATCGTAGTTGAAGAGCGGTTGTGAGACCGTCTCACCCAAGATACTGGTGGTATCAACACTCTGGAGGAACGGAATACGGCGACCACTACTCCACGTGGCGGCTCTGGAATCTCGTGTCAAAAGCACCGGTGTTGAGAGGGTTTGCACCTTGTTCTCGCGCATAAGGGTGTGGAGAAGTGCCATATACTCCTTGGTTGCCAAACCGAGGTTAAACCCTGAGATTTCCTGATCGAGTCCGAGTTGTGCGTCAAGTTCTCCGATAAGTGGATTTCCGGGTCTTGGAGATACACCGAAAATTTTGTTCTCTTTCGCTGTGAGTTCAATGCCGAGTTTAGTGGTCTCGTCAAGGGTGACTTCAAGAATTTGAATGTCGATCCAGACCTGACCTCGGACGAAGTCTAACTCCTTAATGAGTGCCATGACATCCGGCAGGTATCGCTGCTGCGTTGTGATAATCAGGGAATTCGTGTCGGGATCAGCAAAAACAGTGACTTTTCCACGTAAGGAATTAATGTCTTGCTGTTGTTGTCTTCCACCTGAGGCAAAGAACGCCCTAAAGCTAAAACCGCCATCTTCTTCGCCTGCCCAAACCTGCTCGAGGACTAACTGAAGCTGCTCAGCACTGCCATACTCAAGTCGAATCGCCTTAGTAATCTCTTTCTGTCCTTCCGGTGTAGGGACATCCATGGAATTGATAAACTCTGTGATGAGCTCGAAGTTACGTTGTGTAGCAGTTGAGACAATGACAGCGTTAAGCGTAGGATACGCTTCAGCAGTGACGTTCCCTGCCAATGACCCTTGCGTTTGATTACGGTTACGTTCAGCAAGGAAAAAGAAGAAGTTTCCAGTGTTGCTGGAGCTCCCTTGATAGACGTTGTTGATGGTAGCCGCAACGTTATCTGCGTCAGCAAATTTAAGTTTATACATGCGGGTCCCCCACTCCTGGTCCGGCATGTTGACATCAAGTCTTTTGATGAGCGAATCAATGGTTTCAAAGTTCTGGGCACTCGTTGATATGAGAATAGCATTGAGGCGTGAGTCAGCAACGAGATGAACCTCGCCTTGGACCCCGAAACCAGCGTTTTCAGTCGGTTCCCGGTCCCGGCGACGCCACCAAGGGAGGTCCCTATCTGCGCCTGCACTGCCACCTTCAAAAAGGTCTTGCAGATTTGGAGTAAGGGTTTCAGCATCAGCATACTTAAGAAAATAGAGTCTGATTTCTTCTTGGGTTTGCTCTTGGTCAAGCTCATTGATAACTTTTTCGATGATAGAAAAGTTACGTGGGTCGGAGGAGACAACGATAACGTTGAGCCGATCATTGTGAGAGACGTTGACAGTGCCGACGATCCCTTCTTGGTCAAGTCCCTGTTCGCGTCGCCAGTTCGTTAATTTTGCGCGATCCCAAGCATCCATTCTGCGGCGGTCATTTCCAACCTCACCGGTGAGTACTTCTTGGAGGGTTTGCGCGACATCCTCAGCGGCTGCATATTGAAGCCGAAAAGTGCGAATCTGGGTTTGTGAGGTAGGTGAGACATCGAGTTCCTTGATGATCTCTTGCAGGAATACCAAATTTGCCTCAGAGGCTTTAAGGACGAGTGAATTGGAGTTAGGTTCCGGGATAATCTTGATGGTGCCATCAAGAACTTCGTAGCCGGTGCCGTCAGCCTTCATCTGTTCCGCTGCAGCTTTCGCCTCTTCTGCAGTAATACGGGCACCACCGCTTTCAGGTTTACTCTCGTCGCGTCCTTCGCCTTGCTGCAAAACGTTTGTGAGCGCTTGTGCTAATGAATTAGCATCCGCATAAACCAGTGGATAAATGAGAATCTTTAATGGGAATCTTTCACCTTCGTCAGCAACTTGTAGAATTGCAACGATTCGGCGTATATTGGAGGAGACATCGGTGATGACAAGCGCGTTTGTTCCGCTATCGGCGGAAATATGCGCCTGCTTGTTGAGCAGGGGCTTAAGGGCGTTTACCTGTTGTGACGCAACAACATTCGTCAATCGAATGATATAGGTTTGGATCTCATCAGTCATTTCAACGAGTTCAGGGTTCGGCGGGATGCTTTTAACAACGCCTTTTGTCGCCAGCGCACGCGCAAAGGTTGTGACGAGGAGTGTACTATCGGTTCGAATGAGCGTGAGGTCATATTGTGTTAGGACAGTTTTGATTTTTTCAATGACTTCATCAAGTGTTACGTTTCTGAGATTCGTGAGTGCGAACCTTTTATCTCTAATGTCTTCTTCACTTGCGATGATGGTGAGGTCAGCCTCTCGCGAGAGCCATTCCAAGAGTCCTTTAAGTTCTTGGCTTGTAAAGTTAAAGTCGAAACGGATTGCACGCCCCTGTTCGTCAGTTTCAGCGACACGCATTTCGGGCTGCTGTTCCTGCGCATAGAGTTCAGCAAGCCCAACAATGAGCAATCCTAAACAAAGTAATGAAATAAATGAGAGCCGTTTTCTTCGCATAACATCCAATCCTTTTTAGTTATCAGAGGAGCAATCATCAGTTAAAGAGGTTTGTTGTGTGGGTAACCGTTATGGCCACTGCCACAAGGTTTCTTAACTGAGAACCGACAATTATTCCTTTGACGACTATTAAAATATACGAGCGATGAGGAGGATATCCACATTTAAATTTGTTGCGCCACGATCTTCGGAGTTCCGTCCGCGTCCCGCTGAGCGCTCCGTTGTCTGTTTATCGGCAGAGATCCGCAAATCGCGCACCGTGAGCCATTTGGCACCCGTTTCAATGAGGTGATTTAAGTTAACCAGTTTTTCGAGATCTGTTTTGAATTTCATTTCAACTGTGTAGTGTTCGGTTTGATACGTTAGTGGTGCTAACGCCAGCTGCTCTAAAAGTGTCGCGCGCCGCTGCTGAATTTGCTCTATGTATCTGACAAGCGCATATTGGAGTTGATCCATATCCAACGACTCGTCGGTGTAAGCGTCTGGTGCCTGTGTGAGAATCTCTAAAAGGATACTGTCCGTTCGCAATTGGGTTTCGACAGTAGCAGGCTTTGCCCCGATCCCGAAGATACCGGATGTGGCGGCGGTTCTGACTTTATGAACCTGTGTTTCAAAGAAATCCTGTCTGGAATCTGCCGCACCTCGAAGCTGCCGCGTCAGCATGCCCTTGATAACCCCTGCGAGCTTAATTCGGATTGAGGCTGGTATTAGCTCTGGGAGCGAAGCGAATTCCCACTCCGCCGCAGCGTCTGCCGGATACATCGCCTTCTCCTTATTACTCGCGAGTTCTACTTTCTTTGTTGATGAATCCGTCTCAGACATTGAACCCTCTGTTTTATCTGATCCGGTATCCGTTTCATCTTCTGTCCCTGACAACCACGCATCCATTAGTGCATTGTATGCGTCGTCTTCCGACTCTTGTTCAACCATTTCTGTGAGTTCTGCTTCTTCCGTCTCTATATGTTTGAGATAATGATAGAGGACAAGATTCGCTCGGTTCTCCACCGTTAGTTTTTGAGTTTGTTTAGCGGTTCCGGGTTTCGTGAGAAGTTGATAATTCTGCTGAATACCAGCACGTCTGACGAGTGCATCAATACGGGATCTGATGACGGTCTCTGGAAGTTCAGCATCAAAGAGTGTAGCAGTGCGTTGTGTGTCCGTACGTGCCTGCTGATTCGATTCAGGTGCTAACCCGGTTTCCTTGTAAATCTCAGATTCAACAGGTTTGAGTACTTCGGCAGCACGCACCAAATCTTCAGTCTTTAACAACTGTTCCTGCTTCGCCTTAGCGTCTTGATTCGCAAATAAGCGATAAAAGGCAGGTCCGCCCTGTATCGCGAGCAAAATGAGGAGTAATCCCCCCAAGATACCAAGCAATATTCGGCTCCGTGGCGTTAATTGGAGATCCAGTTCCATAAGTCAATCCTTTTGAAATAGTTACGAGTCATCAGGAACGAGTTATCGGTTAAAGAGCAACGAGCGTATGAAATGTTCCCTCTTTAACTGAAAACTGGTAACCAGTAACTATTTATTCGTTTTTCTCGTCTTCAAGAGTTTCAGTCATAGGCGGTGAAAGACGCAGTTCTGTATCCGTTTCTGGTTCATCAATTTGTATTTCCGGCATTGGATAGCGTTTCTTAGCGAATGCTTTGATAGCGGATGCTGTTAGGTTACACCGCACCTGTACTTGAAAAATCTGTTTCCTGTTCTGGGTAATTGTTGTGACCTCACCGGGCCGAACATTGGTGAACACACCGGAACGATCAAGTGCACCCAAGAGTGTATTGATGGCGTTATGAGAAGCACTTTCCAAATTGAATGTAATGCGCGCTATCGTTGGTTCGTGAAGGTTCGTAATATTGAAATTGGTCCAGGCAACCTGTGTTCTGTCTCCAAACATCTCGCTGAGGGCATATAAAATATCAAGTGGTGAGATATGATGCGCTAACATGTCAGTAAGTGCCAATTCTCTTCCAAGTTGTGCTTGTGCGGCAGCCATCGGTTGCGCGTAATGCGCAAGCTGCGCTTCTACCGCTTCGTTTCTATGTTGTTGTGCGCGTTGGAGCGTGTAACCGCCGAAAAAGATTCCCCCAACCAACAAGATGCCCAATCCAGCAGCGGCTAAAAGTTGACGTTGCCGTGTAGTCTGTGTGAGTGTCTCAACTGCCTCTTGCGGCAACAGGGAAACCTGGGGTCCCGGTTTTAGCGCATTGAGTCCAACACCCAAAGGAACGGCAAGCGTATCACCCCACTCGTCCAGAATAGCTTCTACCCCCGGATGAAGGGGACGGATGTCAATATCTGCGTGCTGTTGGAGTGTGTGAAGCGGATTCCACAATTGTGTTGGAATATCGAGTTCTGCTTCACAAATGGATGCGAGGTCTTGGACACGAGCACCCTCACCACACAGCCAGAGTTCGGTTTCCTCTTCTGCTGAATGGTTATCGGTTAAAGAATCTCCCGTCGCAGCCACAGAACCTTCTTGTAACTGATCATTGATAACTGATGACCGACGACTATTCGATTCACGATGTGCGGTGGCAGCAACAATGGAACGTTGAAGTTCCGCGATAAACTGTGTTGTCCACGTGGATGCCGGAGCCTCGCTTGCAGAGACGTACTGTTTCTCCTGTGCTGCCGCCTCAATATCTATATTCAAGCTGCTGCTAATATGTTCAGAGAGATGATTACCGCCGAGTCGGAAACTACGTGAAAAGCGGAGTTCCTGACCCTGCATGAAACAGAAATCTGTTTGTTCCGCACCTATATCAACAACGAACGTAGACTTTGTGCCTGCGCTGTTGGCTGCGACTTCCGCGATCGCTATCATTGACGGTGTGACACCCGATGGGGAAACGCCAATTTGTTCAAGGAGATCCAAATAACCTGTAACCGTCGCCCGTCGTGTGGATATTAATTCTACGGAGGTGGCTTCTGAGGTCCGCTGCACATCGTGATATGTAAAGATTGCTTCTTCAATTCGGAAAGGGAGTTCCGCTTCTGCAGCGATTGCGACGATGCTCGCGAGCTGTTCATCTCCTGCAGCAGGCAAATTGGCTAAGCGTTTCGTGTTCACCAAGAATCGCGGCAAGGCAAGAACAACTTCCGTACGATCCCGATTGAACAGTGAGCGAAGGTTCCCTTGTACCGGGGAGTCCCCAACAGATTCCCAAAGACGTTTCACCGATTCAGCGACCTGCTGTTGGTCTTCTTTGTCCGGATACGTCACAATATTTGCGTTGATGAGATGCACAGCTCCAGATGACTGCTCAAGCTGAACCATTTTGGCTGTGTTTGTGCCGATGTCTATCGCTATGACTTGATTTTTTGCCATTTTTTTTTGTTGGCTGTCAGCCATCAGTCACGTCTTGTGGCAGTTACACATACTAACACTGCCACAGTAAACCTCTTACTGAAAGCCGAAAGCTATCTAATCCTGTAGCCAATATTTTACAATTATCTGGTCACCCGTCCTGTCAATGACACCAACACAAGTTGAGATAACTCTGTTTGCGGTATCAACACCGTTTGCCTCAATGCGATATCCGTGTGAACGGTAAGTTACCGAATCAACGACTTCACGGAAGGTTTCAAAGTTAATATCCTCTAATTGCGACAGTTCGGAGATACGAGTGAACGGATTCCCTTTTATCTCCTCTTCAGTAAAACTTTGTACCTGTGAGGTGTCGGGTGCATCTTCTTCGCGGCGTTCGACAATTGCTTGTGCTTTTTGTGGGTCCATCCCCGGTAGTAATGCTAAGATCTCGGGTGGTGCTGTGTTTATGTTGATGAGACCTTCGCGGATGTCCCCCTCTTTTAGTGTTATTTTGTCACTAATACCGATGAATTCCTGCTGGGTTAACATTTTCACATCTTTGATTGCATCAATGTTTTGGAAAAGCCCCTGTGAATCACGATGGTCAACGATGCGTTCAGCAATGCCTTCATCAACACCCTGCAAAGATTGCAAGGTTTCTACATCGGCGGTATTGATATTAACTTGCCCACTTTCTCCCTGTGGTTGTTGTGCCTGTCCTTGCCCCGGTGGTCTATTTTCTTGTGGGTCGTTGGTTTCTTCCTCCTCATTCGCTTCCCCACCGGCATCTTCTGTGGTAAGTTGGTCTTGTATGTTGTTAAAAAGTTCGTCAGAAACCGCTTGCACATCCAGGAGTGAAGCGAACCTGTCAAAATCTCGTTGCTGGATAAGCGATTCCGCTTCCGCTTGCGAGAAAACAGGTTGGTTTTGCTGTGTGTTAATTTGTGTCAGTTCATTTGCATCCGCTGTATTGACATCAACAAGCGGTTCCCCGTTTGGATCTGTGCTGGTATCAACCGAATAAATAGTGGTTAAATCAACAAGCCCCGGCGGTGTATCTGCTGACGTTGCTTGTGGGCTGCCAAAACCTGCTGTTGAGGGACCTTCAGTCGTCCCCGTGGATGTCGGTTGTACGCTCGCCCTGTTTTGTGCAAACGTTCCGGTTTGTTGTGCCCCGTAGAGAAGTTCAGATGTCATCCCTTCGACCCGTGCAAGGTCACGAACGGTGCGGTAGGGTCGTCCCTCCACAATTCTGTTGGCAAGTTCTTGAATAAACGCCTCATCTGATATAGCACCCACCTGCATGAGTAAATTATTGATGAGGTCTACATCAACAGTATTGATATTAACCTTTGATGCCTCATCTGTAATTGCCACAGAATAGTTTAAGAAATTGCCAACCTGAATTCCATCTTCAACCTGTCCTTGGATGGGTTCAGCCCAAGTTTCACCGAGCGAATCGAAAGGAGTCTGGTCTGCACGTATGACAGCAAGTGTCCACTCAAAACCTGCTCTTGCGGCATAGTGGAACTTCGCCCTGTCCAAAAAGTTCCGCTGCGTCCGCTGTTCTATATGAATCGAGTAAAGCAACTGCGTCGCGAGAATGGAGAGTATGGTGAGTATCCAGAGGGTTGAGACGAGAGATAACCCGACCTGCTCCTCGTAGAATGCGCGGGTGTCCCGCTTTCTGAATCGCGTCATCTGTAACCTCTCCTAAGGTCTGCCTCCTGCTCCACCGCCAGCAGTAGCACTTACTGGAAGATACACCATTGTCGATTGGGTCATACCAATCGACTGTCCTGTAGGCTGACGCTGTGTCGTGAGTTGTGCTGTATTTGTACTTACAGGTGCCTGTGACTCTCCTTGGGCAGTTATCAGGATCTGTACAGCACTTGGAAGACTCTCCGTATCATCCCATGAGGTTCTCCAGGCTTCTGCTTCACTATCAAAATACTTTAAATCAAAACTGATAAGCCCAGCAATGAGCGTCGAAATATCGGCGTAAATCGGTTCTCCATTTTCGTCCGTTTGCGGGACCTCACCGGTCTGTAGAAAAGGACCGATAACAGTTTCAGGATCAAGCGTTGTTGTTCTCACACGAAAGAGGGCAAGCTCACCCTCTTGTTGATCGATAGTGTCGCCCGTAAATGCCTCTTGGAAGTTAGAGGAAACCGAGTTGGATTCGCCGGGCACCGGTTCGGGTCCGACAAAGTAAGCCACACGCTGCACATCACTTACGAGCGGTACAGAAGGCTGCGAGGAGGTTTGTGCTTGGAAACTTTCGAGTTGTTTTAAAAAGGGGTCTGGATCTGTCCTGACAAGCGTGACAAAACTGAGCATATCTCTATCCCCTAATTGGCTCGGTCCATCTTGCGTGTAGATGGCAAGTTCTGGTTCCTCAAGTGAGACTTGCATGTTACGAAGATCCGTCACCAGTCGATCCATCGCGACCCGGCACCTTTGTGCTGCCAGTATCCTTGTTTTTGTCTTATGATACGCATCTGCGGCTGTTTTGAAAGCAAAATATGCAGATCCCCCAATAATGACGAGGATACTGACTGCCATGAGCATTTCAACGAGTGTAAATCCACTCTCAGTGCGAATTTCTTGAATCTTCATTTTTAGTAAGTAGTTATCAGTTAAAGAGGAACTCTGTAACAATAGACTGCTTGCTGAAGTCTACAAATTAGGGCAGATTGTTACAAAACATCTCTTAACCGATAACCGATAACTACTCCTGCTGTGCTTGTGGCATCTGTCGGTCGGCAATATAGGTACTCATAGACATTGAGTTTTCTCTGTTTCTATGCAGCCATGTGACGGTCACTTGAACCCGCCGGACGTTTTCAACGTCTTCAGAGTCCACATCCTCGACGACAGAACGCCAACGATAGCGTGTATTCTCACCAAATTCACCAGTTTCTTCACCAACATCGGGATAACCTTGCATCTCAATTTCTGCCATCCGAAATTTAAGGAGGTAAAGAGCGGTAGTACTGTTATCTGAAAGTCCCTGATTACGTGCAGCGGTAGTAAACGCCTGCAAAAGTGCAGGTAAGATCGCCGCCAAAAGTGTTAATGTTACAAGTATCTCGACGAGTGTAAAACCGTCTTTTTCTTCTGATGTCGAGTGTATAATTGATAAATTCATTTTTTTAGGACTTCCGATGAGAAATTAGTTGCGGGTCTCAAAACCTAACATTTCAATCTCTGCAGGTGTGAGTTGTCGGACCCGGACACGTCCACTTGCTGCCTCGACATTAACAGACATTATCTGGTTGCGCGAGTTCCGCAGGTACACGACTGTCTCCTCAGAGGTCGCAGTCGGCGAAAAGTAGATATACTCCACACCGGAATCGACGCTGGCAGTTCTGCCGTTGTGATTGGTTATCATTGCGGCTAATGTTACGTTTCGTTCCATTGCGTTTGGCACACCAAGGATGCCGCCGGTGCGTGCCAAAGGAACCTGCTGAGTGGAAGTCCGCGTTGTAAGAGGGTTGCCAGTCGCGCTGTTCTGTCCGGCAGCAACAACCGTGGAATTTTGAGCAGTTAGCAACGACGTGAGTGGATTCGCAGGGTTGAACGTCTCACTGGAGGCAAGCCAGTACCGATCCCTGTCAAGATCAAAAACAACCAAGTGCGTCGCCCGATCCGTGATCGCCATATCTCTGGCAAACGTGAGTAGGCTACGGAGCGAGTAGGCTGAAGACTTCAAACGGCGTGTTGCCGCGAAACTTTTCAGCGTCGGCATAGAGATCGCTGACAGGATGCCGATAAGCGTTAAAACGATTAGTAGTTCCGTAATGGTGAAACCACTCTGGGATTGAGAATTAGGCGCGATACGGAGAGCGCGCCGAATAGCCGTTCGGAACACTGTTTTAATTCACCGCCGCATTCTCATCTACCCAGTTGGTGATGTCTGCGTCCAGTTCTGTACCGCCTACCTTTCCATCTTTACCCATCGAATACAGGTCGTAGTCGTATCCGTAGCGGCTACTCGGTTGGCGATAGACATATTGATTACTCCACGGATCCATGAAATTTGGACTATCAACATACGGGCCATCCCAATTGAGAGGGGCAGGACTGGGAGCCCGCCATAACGCACTTAAGCCCTGTTCGGTGGTCGGATATTCCCCAGTGGCTATGGCATACTAGTCTGTCACAATTATCTTGATAGTTGATCTAAAATCTGGTATCCTTAGGT
>JAPPBX010000004.1 GCA_026702755.1 Candidatus Poribacteria bacterium
GAAGAGATACCCTATAAAATGCCGTGCAAAATCCCTAAATTGACACCTATGGTGCGGTTTGCAACCGCACCGGACTTCCACAAGAAATTACCCGATTAAATTCTTAATCTTCATACGTAGGGCTCCCTTGTAGCATAGGAGACCGTTAGTTTCCTGTGCCAGCGTGAGATGCAACTTCACAGTTCACACGACGATACGAGTGGGCAGATAATTACGGAAGCTACTATAACTTAGGAATTGTCAAGAGGGAACTAAGCCATGGTGCGAGGACGGGAAAAAATTGTGCATCTATCCAAAACTTCATGCAGGTTTTATAGGAGTATCCATTTGCTGTGCTGCGAATAAAAGACACGCAAAAATATCTTCGGATTCCAGATCTGGCATATTTTCAAGAGTTTCTTCAAAAGAAAGACCGCCAGCAAGCGATTCCAAGACATCTGTCACCCGAATCCGCATCCCTCGAACACAAGGCCGTCCACCGCATTGGTCTGGACTGAGCGTAATTCGGGATAATAGAAGTTTTTGCTCAATAGCAGCTTCGAGACCCAGCTTACCGCTCTGTTTTGCCAGTTTCTCTGCGGTTTGGAGATCCACCTTCATTTCTCCAATTCGTCCCAACTTGTTTTTCGCGCATCCGCGAGCATAGTATGCATAGGCGAAATCTGGTTTTATTTGGATCGCTACGTTATAGTCGGCTATAGCACCTTTATAGTTCCCTGACTTGCTTTTCTCATTACCCCACCTAAAGTAAGTCTCGGCGGATAATTTGTGATCTGTTTTCATTGGAGTGTTCTCCTTTCATTCCAGTATACACTATCCAAACCCTAAATTGCAAAAATAGTTGGTATTATTGCGGGCACCACGCCATCACCGTTCCAAAACTCGCAAACATGCTATTTTCACCGCTTGTTAGGATGCGCGAGCCTTGGACGACAACCCGTGCATCGCGACTCGTGATTTTGTAACTGACCGGGGCATCTTTGGCAATAAGCGGTTCACCATTTTCGCCCTTCAGTTTATCGAGCCGATAATGTACTGAGCGATGTGCTGGCACATCGAATTCGCAGGAGACGTTCTCCAGTGCAGGATCCTCATACAGCACCTCTAAGAGACAACGCGTATCACTATCGGCGGTGTTGGAGATACATATAGATTCGTGAGAGAAATAACCGCCGCCGTGTTGTTCCCATTCTTGTTCCGCTGGCGTTAGTGCCGCCATGTAGCCGTCCGGAATAACCCAAACATAAGCCCCATCACCATCTGAACTATAGCATTTGAGCGCATCTGCTATTGCCTCTGCATTTTTTTCTTTCACTTCATCTCTATCAACTACGAAAAACCGGTCATGTAATTCAATTCCCGGGACGGTATGTGTCTGTTTTAATTCGCCTTGCACAGTAAACCACAAATATTTAGGTGTCAGCAGATCAACACGGCTTACACCTTGTGAAGCGAGCCAATCTCCAAATGTACTGTTCAGAAGTGCGGTCACCGTACCCAAGTGGACAAGACCCGCCCTCCCATAATTATTAATTGTCTTCATTAAGGTTTCAAACGTCATTGTGTTGTCCTCTCTTTTGTCGTTGTCTCAGACTTTGCCATACGAATTATACCATCCAGCGTCCCTCAATACCGAGCAGTGCCATCAACACCTCCAAGAGAACGCTTTCGGCATCGGTTCCAACGAACTGTCGATGTGTATCAATATAAGTGCCGTAATCGGCAGCCCACTCCCGAAAATAGGTTTGGTATTCCCAACCATCCGCGGTGCGTTGAAAAACCGACCGATCTGGATAGGGGAGTCGCTGCGTTAAGAGGTCATGCAGTTGTTCCGAGGTCGGTATCCACAAGCCTTCTGAGTTTTCCTTGTCGGGTCGAAGTGCCTGAATTTTAGGATGTAAGCATCTCTCTAAATATGTTTGTGAATGTATCTGCTTTTCAGATGGATTCATGAATTTGTGGTAAAACCTAAAATATGTAGACAGGCGTTCCGTGAACAAGCCCCACCCCCGCTGGCGAGGTTTGAAACCTCGCCCTTGCATTAGTGAGCGATCCCCCCACCGCTGGCGAGGTTTGAAACCTCGCCCTTCCGTTGATGTATAGGCAATTACGGATTTTACTATACCCCCGCTGGCGAGGTTTGAAACCTCGCCCTTCCGTTGATGTATAGGCAATTACGGATTTTACTATAATGGATATTATACGGTGTCAACGTCTCAGTGTCAATACTTCTGTCGCAAATTTTTGTCACCTTTTCACAGCGATTACGTAATTACACGGTAAGTTATCATATTTTGTAGAAATATTAAAAAATCTTGAGGAATCGGGAAAGGAAGATATCAATGAATTTCCTAATAGTACTCTCCGTTTTTTGGGTTAGCGTGCTTGTTAAATTCTCCAGATACAACTAAATCTGGACAGTATTCCGAAGCGTGTATCGTTCAGCGATCTGTTTCTGGACGATAGAAACGCAATCTGGTTTATGTCGTGCTGTAACAGTCGCTACGCCACTATACTTAAACGTGTTTGGGCAGGTCCGCGCCTGCCCAATCTCATATTCAAGCAGTAACCAAGGCCCCCACGATCTCCGCTGGCGAGATTTCCCAACCTCATCTAATTTCCAAGACGCATGTTGTATCAAAGGTAAACCTCCTTAGCCTCGTAGGGGCGGCATATTTATAGAAAAAGATTCTACCCTATCCCTTCAGCCCCGTAGGGGCGGTATCTCTGTAGAAAAACGGATCCTCCACCTCCCAAGCCCCGTAGGGGCGATATCTGTCCAAAAATACACAGAAAACTGAAAACTAAATAGTCCTGATATCGTGACTGCAAGTCGCTTCTACCGAAATTTTCCTTGCAATTCTACCCTAATCCGTGTATAATCTGGCAGTGTTTCGTCCACCGACAACATATAGGGAAAATAGATGCCAGATTTCAATATCAAACCGACACACAAGCCCATCAAAAACTACTATACTGAACTCGAAAAGTATGCGCAACACGGTGCCGAAAATGAAGGCACCGTCCGTGCTGCATTCCAGAACCTCCTTCAGCACTACTGTCACCAATCCAACCTCACGCTCCTCTGCGAAAAAAGTCTCTACACGCCGGAGAAAAGACGGATAACCCCCGACGGTGAAGTCGTCGATGCCTTCGGCTTACCACACGGCTATTGGGAGGCGAAAGACACCCAGGACGATCTAAACGTTGAAGCGGACAAGAAATTCGCCGCAGGCTACCCCTCGAAAAATATCGTCATCCAGTCTCCCACCCACGCGCTTCTCTATCAGCACGGACGACTACAACTCGATCTTGACATCAGCGAACCGAGAAACCTCATTCAAGTGCTCCAGACGTTCTTCACCTATCAGGAAGAGAATATCTCCGCATGGCATACCGCGGTCTCTGAATTCAAAGACACGGTGCCGGAACTCGGTGACAAATTGGCAGCGTTAATCGAAACGGAACGCCAAAACAATCCACATTTTCAGGAAGCATTCGCCAGTTTTCACCAACAGTGTCAAGCCTCGATTAATCCGAACCTCTCCATCGCTGCCGTAGAGGAGATGCTCATCCAGCATCTGTTGACAGAACGTATCTTCCGCACTGTCTTTGATAATCCCGACTTTACACGCCGAAATATTATCGCCCGTGAAATTGAAAATGTTATTGACGTGCTAACCGAGCGGACACTCAACCGCTCTGAATTCCTCCGCCCTTTGGAGCCGTTCTACGCTGCAATCGAGAAAACCGCCGCGACTATCACCGACTTCTCACAGAAACAGGGTTTTCTCAACACCGTCTACGAGCAGTTTTTTCAAGGTTTCTCCGTCAAGGTAGCGGATACGCACGGCATCGTCTACACACCACAGCCAATCGTCGACTTCATGGTGAAAAGTGTAGAACACATCTTACAGACCGAGTTTGATCGTTCACTTTCGGAGAGTGGTGTGCATATTATTGACCCATTCGTCGGCACCGGTAACTTCATCGTCCGCATTATGCAGGAGCTGGATCCCATTTCACTGGAGCGAAAATACACCGCCGATCCGCCGGAACTCCAATGCAACGAAGTAATGCTCCTACCCTACTATATCGCTAATCTCAACATTGAGCAGCAGTTTTACACCGCGACGAACCGCTATGCCCCTTATGAAGGTATCTGTCTGGTAGACACGTTTGAGATTGCAGAGGAACGGCAGCTGCAGCTATTCACCCCTGCCAATACAGCGCGGGTTGAGAAGCAGAAGGAGGCTCCGATGTTTGTGGTTATCGGCAATCCACCTTACAATGCCGGGCAGGTCAACGAAAACGACAACAACAAAAATCGGAAGTATGAGACGATGGACGCGCGCGTGCGGGAAACGTATTCGCAAGACTCAGCAGCGACGAATAAAAACGCACTCTCCGATCCCTATATAAAGGCGATTCGGTGGGCTTTAGATAGAATTGGCGAGGAAGGCGTTGTCGCCTTCGTAACGAACAACAGTTTTCTTGATGGTGTAGCATTTGACGGGATGCGGAAACATCTCGCGGCTGATTGTGATGCCATCTATATTCTTGATTTGGGCGGGAATGCAAGAAAGGGATTAAAAGTTTCTGATGCGAATGTGTTTAGGATTCGCGTCGGCGTGAGCATCAACCTATTTGTGAAGAAAAAGGAGAATCCATCAGAATCACCGCGTATCTTCTATTATCCCACCGATGAATTGTGGAACAGAAAGCAGAAATTCGATTTCCTGAATGGGAGTCAACATGCAGGCGAAATTGCGTGGCAATCCATTCAACCGGACTCGCGGCAGACATGGCTCACCGAAGGACTCCACGCAGAATTTGACACCTTTATCCCGATGGGTACTAAAGAAGCAAAGGCACAAAAGGATGAGGCAATAGATGTAGTTTTCAAAACCTATAGTCGTGGGGTCGTAACCTGTCGCGATGCGTGGGCTTACAACTTCAATCCGAATGTCCTTGCTGAAAGTATGAGCAGGATGGTTGAAAATTATAACGTTGAAGTGGCTCGGTGGATGCAGCGGGCAGATTGGAATGCAGACCTTAATGATTTTGTAGAGTCTGATGATGAGAAAATTAGTTGGAGTGAAGGCTTAAAACTGAAATTGAAAAGTGGCAAGACGGTTGATTTCTCGGAAGAAAAAGTGAGGACATCTCTCTACCGCCCATTTACGAAGTCAAACCTCTACTTCGACCGAATGATGACAGAGCGTGTGTACGTCTTTCCGTCCATTTTTCCCACCCCTGAAACCGAAATGGAAAATCGGGTGGTTTGTGTTGATGTTTATGGTCGGAAAGGATTTACTGTTTTGATGAGTGGATTTGTTCCTGATGTGAACCTTTATGCTGATCCACAACATTCCTTCCCCTTCTACACCTACGATGAGGACGGTACAAACCGACGCGAAAACATCACCGATTGGGCATTGGCAGAATTCCGAGCGCACTATAACGACGACACAATCACCAAGTGGGACATCTTCCACTATACCTACGGACTCTTACATCACTCCGACTACCGCGAAACATATCAAGCGAACCTCAAACGCGATTTACCGCATATCCCGTTTGCCGAAGATTTCTGGGGATTTACAAAAGCAGGCGAGCAGTTAGCAGTCCTCCACATCAACTACGAATCCCAGCCCGAGTACGATGGGTTAGAACGCATTCAAACGCCACCCCTCAATTGGCGTGTCGAAAAAATGAAACTCTCCAAAGACAAAACCTCGCTCATCTACAACGACTTCCTGACACTATCGGGTATCCCTCCAAAAGTGTTTGACTATCGGCTCGGCACCCGCTCCGCGTTAGAGTGGGTGGTAGACCAATATCGCGTCAAAACAGACAAACGCAGCGGCATCATCAACGACCCGAACCGTGCAGACGACCCGCAGTACATCGTCAAGTTGATTGGGAAGGTAATCACAGTCAGCTTGGAGACGGTAGATATTGTTGAAGGATTGCCCGCGTTGTAATTGTTTGAACCGGATTTTCCAAATTCATAGACTCCCTGACTGACAACTTATTTTTACTGAATCAGCGCGATCTTATTGTCCTGAACTATCTATTCCATTATGTTTCTTTTTCTTTAGCCCTGTAAGGGCGGTATCTGTGTAGTTAAGCGTTCTGTCCGTTTCTTAGCCCCGTAGGGGCGGCATATTTATAGAAAAAGATTCTACCCCTATCCTTCAGTCCCGTATGAACTTTAAGAAAATATTTGGGTAATTCTATAAAGCACAGTTTTCACTCAAGAAGACTCCATAATCTTGGGAATCCTTAGAATCCTGTAAATCCTGCTTCAGACAATTAACATCCTACATTACCCGATTAAATTCTTAATCTTCATTAGGGACGGCATGTTTATAGCAGCATGGATCTCCTTTTTCTTTAGCCCTGTAAGGGGTTTTTGCTTGGGTATTTCTTCAGCATGTTTATATCCGTCCTTGACAAAATGCTGTTTATCAAGAGGAAACAAGAAGCACCACTACGCTTCCAGTTCCTTCCGATCTTTCAGTCTTCCCCTTTTGAACCCATGCTTTCGACAAAATATTTACATCCCCCAATGCTTTCTCTATGGAAGTTCATGTGAGCCAGGGAATGTGTTGATTTTTCAGGTAAGGGGTGAGGTGTTCTCGGAGTTGGAGGCGGGCATTGCGAAGATGTGTCTTGATGGTACCTTCGCTCCGACCTATTTGTTTTGCGATGGCTTTGATAGGCATTTCATGAACATAGTATAGGAGAAAGACGCGTTTGCGTGTCGGTGTCAGGCGCGCAACAGCCTCCTGAAGATGGTGTCGGAGTTCCTGCCGCTCAATGTTGTGGCTTGGACAGGGATGTGTGTCTATGATGCGGCGTTCATTGATGTCATGAATGGGTTCGATGGTGTGTGCTACCTTCTGTTTTCGGTAGTAATCGATACAGACATTTTCGGCGATGCGGTAGAGCCAGCTGTAAAAGGAAGCGTCTGCGCGGAAGGTGTTGATGGCACGAAACGCTTTTATCCAAGTCTCTTGTGTTAAAT
>JAPPBX010000005.1 GCA_026702755.1 Candidatus Poribacteria bacterium
CCCGACCTGATGAGTTCCGACTTCGAGGAGTGGTGCGATTACGTCGCCCGCGATGAGTGTGCACGCTTGCGCGATGATCCCAAGCTTATCGGCTACTTCTACTGCGATTGCCCGCAGTGGATGCACGCCTCGCCTGCCACGAAATGGCGCGGGTCGTTAGTCGATCCAGATCTACTTGAATCGGAGACAGGACGCCGCGAACTCTCCACTATTGCTGAACGCTACTATAAGGTCACCCATGACGCTGTCCGCCGCTACGACCCGAACCACCTAATCCTCGGTGACCGCTGGGAGGCAAACGCTGTGCTGCCCGATGAAGTGGTCCGTGCGGCACTCCGTTACGTCGATGTACTCAGCTTTCAATGTTTTGGGACAGTGGAGAATATCGCTACGAAGATGGGGTACTGGGCGGACTTCGCAGACAAACCTGTTCTGCTGGCTGACGCGGCGGGGTATATACGCGCACACGGTGACACCAACTGGCCCCCGACAGCGGACCGCTTGCACGATACAGATCACTATCGTCGGGTGATGGACGCGTTGTGGGCTATCCGGCAATGTGTTGGATACCACCTATGTGGGGCTTACCTTAGGAACAACGCGCGCAGGTGCGGATTTCGTGACCACACAAACAATCAGATTAACAAGACAGTGGCTGGTATTCGCGCTGTCAACACCGAAATGCAACGGAGACAAAACCGATAATGGAAGGTTACAATGACAAGATACATTTTACCAATAACAATTTTCACGGCTGCTTTTTTCCTAAGTATGGCAGCTACCGTGAATGCACAAAAAAACTCAGAGGTGAATATGATTGAACGTTGGGGAACATACGAAGTAACCTTGAATGGACCGGACACAGGAAACCCCTTCATTGAGGTTGAATTGACTGCAGAATTTACACATAATGGTCGGACATTCGAGCCGGATGGGTTCTATGACGGAAATGGCATTTACAAAATCCGTTTCATGCCCGATGAAGCCGGTGAATGGACCTACACGACGAAAAGTAACCGTGCTGAACTCGACGGCCAGAGTGGACAGTTTACATGTATCGAACCCTCTGATGGAAACCATGGACCTGTGCAAGTCTATAAAGATTTCTATTTGCAATACACCGATGGGACACCTTATCACCAATTTGGGACGACTTGCTATGCGTGGGCACATCAAGGGGCAGCAATGGAGGAACAGACGCTTGAAACCCTCGCCGAGGCACCCTTTAATAAAATGCGGATGTGCATTTTTCCAAAAGATTATGTCTATAACAAAAACGAACCCGTCTATTATCCGTTTGAAGGGAAACCGATAAAAGATTGGGACTTCACGAGGTTCAATCCTGAATTCTGGCAGCATTTCGAGCAGCGGATACAAGGCTTGTTAGACCTTGGTATTGAGGCGGACATCATCCTGTTTCATACCTACGACCGATGGGATTTTGAGAATATGGATGCCGAAAGCGATGACCGATACATCCGTTATGCTGTTGCGCGGTTGGCAGCTTTCCGTAACGTTTGGTGGTCTCTCGCAAATGAATTTGACATCATGCCAGCGAAACAGGAATCCGACTGGGACCGGTTTTTCCAAATTATTCGAGATCACGATCCGTATCAGCGTTTACGTGGGATCCACAACTGCAGGCGTTGGTACGATCATAACAAGCCGTGGGTGACACATACGAGCATTCAGACATCTAACATGGCACAGGGCATCCGCTATCGCACGCAATACGGAAAACCTGTTATCTATGACGAGTGCCGCTATGAGGGCGACATTCCGCAAGGTTGGGGAAACATCACAGCAGAAGAAATGGTTCAAAAGTTCTGGGCAGGCACCATTTCTGGCTGCTACGTTGGACACGGAGAAACATACAAACATCCTGAAGACCTCCTCTGGTGGGCAAAAGGTGGTGTGCTGCGGGGTGAGAGTCCGCCGAGAATTGCGTTTCTCAAAGCGTTCATGGCTGGCGCACCCGCTTTTGATACGCTTGCGCCGATCGGCGATGACAAGGGACGGTATATCCTCACGAAACATGGAGAATACTACCTGACTTACACAACCGAACCGCAGACGATGACCCTGGACTTGAAGGGCGAACAGCCCTATAAAATCGATCGTGTGGATACGTGGAACATGAAAGTTATCCCAGTCGGCACGGCGCAACCAGGGGAATATACCTTCGCTGCACCAGATGGTGGTTCTGCCTATCGCTTTACACCGTACGCACCGGGTGAGAAACTTCGTCCGGAGGCGAAAGCGTCCGCCGATGTGCTTCAAGGCAACGCACCGCTTACAGTGGATTTCTCAGCGGCAGGGGATCTGATACACCATTGGAGTTTCGGAGACGGGACAACGTCCACTGAATCGAATCCGACGCACGTTTACGAAAGCCTTGGTCAATACGTTGCAACGCTCACGGTGATGAACGAGGAGGGCGACACCTCAACGACATCCCTTGCAATCCATGTATCACCGGCGGCACCGGCTGACATTGGAACGCACACGGAATTTCCCGGTTCACGCGATGGACTCGTGTTTCTTTGGCATGGTACACTTGGGGACAGTGGGGAAATTGAATCTCGCGGCGATGCGAAAATCGGTGAAGATGGACAGATGGATTTGACCGGCGGGGCATTTCTTACTAAGGGTGTAAATGAGGCACTTCTTGCAGCATGTCAGGCGAGCAATCAATTGACGCTTGAGTGTCTGGTTACGACGAACAATCTGGATCAGGATGGTCCCGCACGGATTATCTCTTTCTCAAACGACATTACCCATCGCAACTTTACCTTCGGGCAGGATGGCAGTCGTTTTGCTGTGAGGATCCGCACACCTCGGACCGGGACGAATGCCACAGGCAGTGAGTTTTCTTTCGGTAAGATTGAGGTCCGGAAACCGATACACCTTATCGTTAGTTATTTTGATGGAAACGTCTACTGTTATATTGATGGTGAACTCGTCTACGTTAGCAACGGCACGCAGGGAGATTTCAGCAATTGGGAGCTCTATCCATTGCTCTTCGGTGATGAAGCGAGTGGTGGTCGAAATTGGGAAGGCAAGTTAAGCCGTGTTGCGATTTACAGTCGATTTGTCGGCGTAGAAGAGGCAGCACATAAGTTTAAGTTGGTTCAGGGTGAATAGAGATTCACATACTATTCCTGGCGAGGTTTGAAACCTCGCCAGTGATAAGTTACGAAACCCAATTAAGATGTCTTGAAATCTTCAAAAGAGTGGCAACTGTGCATCCGAATTCTGATTTGCAGTTGGCTTAGACTCCACTGTCTTGACAAAGATACGTTCGACAATTTCTTCTGCGCCATTGGTGGGATTGAGGCTATACCCTCCTAACGCAATTAAGTCGGCATTGCCTTTTGGGGCACTGTCAAGGTAGCCCGGATTAACAACAAAAAGTGGTAGATTTAGATCAAGTGCCGTTTTCGCAGTATTAAAGGTTCCGCTCATTTTGCCTTGTGCGTCTCGCTCAGGTCCCGATTCAATAACGATGACTGCTTTAGAGAGGGCACACACAAGTTGATTTCGCGCCATTGCATTCCATGCCTGCCACGTGGTATCTGGGTCAAATTGTGAAACCGTAAGTACATTTTGATTCCAATTGAATTTTTTGAACGCACTTTTTCGACGTAGGCACTTGATGCCGTTTGAAAGTACGAGTGTTGTCGTTCCGCCTGCTTCTAACGCACCCAAGTGTGCCTCTGAGTCAACACCTTTGGCATATCCCGATACGATATTTATGCTCTCACCTACAAGTTCACTAGCCAGATTTCTCGTAATGCGAATCCCTATATCCGATACATCCCGCGCCCCAACAATCGTGACGCTATCTGACCTAAGGCATTTTTGCTGTCCTTGGACAAACAGAATTGGAGCAATTTCAAGGATCTGTGGTGGGAAATTGGGGTGTCCGGGATAGATAATACCGATTTCCTGCTTTTTGAGTTGCTCGTACGCTGCGGATACCTTTTCTCTATCCTCTTCACGAATTTTTCCCATAAGGATTTTCGCTAATTCTGGAGACTGCTCCGAGAGATCGCTTCGGTTGAGTGATAACATTTCTGGGTTTAGGTTTTCTGCTTCCAAAATTTTGGCAATAGAGACCAGATGTTTGGGCCCGATGCCTCGTGTCCTAAAGAGCTGGAACCAGAAATAACCGCTGTCAATGCTCATTTTTCTCTCCTTTCCTTCGGCAGTAAGTCTATCATGTTTTGTGACACGAAGCAACCGAATTTCACAGTGCTAAGATCACGTGAATTCAACGCTTCTGTATTGGACATCAATTGGGTTTTATGCTATACTTAACACCAAGATTGTAAAGCACACGGAGAGAATCATGCCGAACATTACGGAGATGAACCGGACCGAATTCCGAGAGTTGCTCCATACCCTTGTCAACGAGGAGTTGTTCAAATCGCGGGAACGGCTTGCTGCACTACTTGCTAAGGATAGTCCCCAAGTGGAATTGGAGGCGGAATTTTTTCATTTTCACGGTGACTACGTGGATTTCGCCTTTTGGTTGGAGAATTACGAGGAAGATCCGCTTGAGGGACTCACCCCTGATACACCGCTCGCCAAAAAACTCAAGCGACAACGGGAATATGTCCTCGCCAACCGGAAAACAACACTCAAAGAGCGTAACTTCAGACGGATGGGGGTTTACCTAAATAGTGATCCGATGCCAGAGAAGAAAATCGTCGAGTTGCCACCGGACGAATACCGAAATCTGCTCCGCTCCCTTGTCGCCGAAGAGCTGTTCCCGGTACGGGTGCGGCTTGTCGCGCTGCTTAAGCAGAATCCAACAGATCAGGAATTAGACCTTGCATTTCGGGAACTTTACGTCGCTTATGAACTTTTGGAAGTCGCCTTTGAGGACTACCACTACGATCCGGACGAAGGTTTGGAGTTGAGGCCAGAGGTTGCAGAGAGGATTGATCAAAGCATAGCAGAGATTGAAGCAGGAACAGCAGAAACGTTTACGCTTGAGGAGGTTGCTAAAAAGTTCGGGGTGAAATTGAAATGTACACGTTAGTGCTAAGATCCCGGGCGATATCGGATATGCAGCGTTTGCATCCCACAATTCGGGCAAGAGTACTCGACAAACTGGAAAATTTATGTGCAAATTGGACTGAACACCCGAAAAAAGCATTGAAAGGTATACACAGAGGTAAATTCAGTTTAACAGTTGCCAAAGATTACCGAGTACTGTATTCCTTCAATGCAAGTACCCAAGAGGTTTTTGTGCATGAAGTTGGACACCGGAGGGATGTCTATTAATCCTGGATTTGCGGAATTAAACGTTTCTGGGCTTCTTCAAGCATCTATCCGATACACACGAGTAGCGGTGTCGTGGAACAGGGCAGCGCGCTCGTCATCTGAGTAGCCTGTTGATAAGCGTTTGAAGGCATTATACATCACGTTGTAGGAGAACGAGACTTTATCAACCGGGAAGTTGCTTTCAAACATACAACGTTCTGGACCGAACTGCTCAATACAGTAATTCATGAAGGGTGCTATAGCTTCCGCTAACTCTTCGGAACCGATCGGTTTTTCCCGCTCGTGCCAATCAAACCCGGTGCGTGGCATCCCGATGCCTCCGAGCTTCATGTGAATGTTCGGACAAGCCGCGACTGCGGCAATACCCTCCCGCCAAGCCTCCAATACTTCATCATCTCTACCACCATAGGGACCGACCCGTAGCAAGCCTCCAATATGGTTTGA
The DNA here is from genome assembly GCA_026702755.1 of Candidatus Poribacteria bacterium. Taxonomy (NCBI): domain Bacteria; phylum Candidatus Poribacteria; species Candidatus Poribacteria bacterium. The sequence continues at coordinate 5,737 of JAPPBX010000005.1, forward strand.
GATAATCGTCAAATCGGGTACGGCTTTCGCGAAATCGGCGAGTTCTGGGAGTTGTGGTGCGTACATCCACGCCTCAAAAGACATCCCCATGCGCGCCAGCACCCTTGCTCCTGCCCGGAAGTCCTCACGAGCGAGTTGTCCCTCGTTTCTGTAGGCAGAAGTTCCTGCTATCTCTGGATGCGGATCCCACGTAACGGAATGACGGATCCCACGAAATCGGTTTGGGCTTGCTGCTTGTAAGGCTTCCAGCACAGGTTCAACGCGTTCACCTAAATTCAGGTTCGCATGCCCGACGATTGCAGCGGCTGCACGACTCGTTCCGTATAAACCGCTTGCACTTGCAGCTGCTAACCCCTGCACGAATTCGACCTCACCGACGGGACGCATCTCTTCCGGTCCATCGGCGCGGTACATTGCTCTCGCCTCAACAAACACAGTGGAACGCACGTTATGTCCACTATCAATGTCTGCCATCAACTCGTGAAGCAGATACCGTTGGTAAGGGATACGCTCAGTTCGGAAATCCCAAAAATGGTGGTGCGGGTCGCAGATCGGTATCTCCGGTTCTAACGTCGGTTCCTCAGTTAAAGCGAGCCAGTCGTTGTCTCCATAAGGCATAGAAATTTCTCCATCTTTATAGGTTTCAAATTGTTTGTTCTATCTCTTAGCGTCAGTTTGATTAAACATTTCGGATGTGTTGCAAACTCTATTTGCACACCCCACAGGCAAGGATTGTAGCACAAACTTTGCGTGTGTGGCACAGCCGACGCAAACTGGAAAGTTTGCGCTACATTTATTCTTAGCGTCCACTGTAGGGGATCAGGGCATTTTTGTCAACACCTTTTGATGCCTCAAAGACTTAAGTGAATTCTGAGCGTGGGAGGCAGTATTACACCAGTAAACTTTTTTAAGGGATACACCGCTGATATGCGTCACATAAGAGAAAAGAAAGCTTGAGAGTGCATCTAAAGTTGTGAAGTGCCTAAAGTTATTGCGATGAAAGAATGTTTTTGCAACTTTACAGAACTGTAGGAGACTTTAGGGATTTTGAAACTTTCCGATACGGTTTTCTTGCGTATGAAGTGTTTCTGTGGCATAATAGATACAAGGTGACGAAAGGCAGTCTTCAGATTCCGAGACGCGAACTTAAATAAAGGGGAGACGGTGGAAATGATGAAGCGATCAGATGAGAGTGATCATTGGATTGTGGAGGAAGTGTCGGGAATCGGAGTTCCCTCCTACAAAAGTAACCATTGGGTTGTGGAGGAAGTGTCGGGAATCGGAGTTCCCTCCTACAAAGGTAAATGTTTTTACACTGCTTGGGTTGCGTGTGCTTTATTGTTGCTTGTCCACCTTGTGATTATAGGGTGTGGACCGTTGACGAACGATCAGCAATCTAATCTTCCGTTCGAGGATTCCGGTGCAGATTCACGCCCCGAAAAAGTATGGCCCGTGGAACGGACGCTCGTCAGCAACGAGGTTAACTGTATTGCTGCCGGTCCAGACAATGTATGGATTGCGACAGCGCGTGGGGTTTCACGCTGGGACCGTCAACAGGATAAGTGGCACCACTATACGATGGAAGATGGGCTGGCGAACGATATGGTGAATGCCGTTGCGGTCGATGGGCAATGGGTCTGGTTCGCTACAGATGAAGGTGTGAGTCGCTACGATATGCAAACGGGCACTTTCGCGACCTTCCGAACTATTGATGGTTTAGCGAGCGACGAAGTCTCCTCTATTGCGATAGATGGAAATTACGTCTGGTTTGGAACATCCGATGGGTTAAACCGTTATGACAAAACGATTGATAGTTGGGCTGTCCGGACCCGAAAAGATGGCTTGGTCAGCAAAGTAATTACAACAATAGCCGTCGAACCGGAGTACGTCTGGGTTGGCACCGATAGGGAGATAAACCCGGATCCGCATGGATGGGATGAGGATCCAAGGTTCAGCAGAGGTGGGGTGAGCCGCTACCATCGAGATACCGATTCTTGGAATAACTATACGAAATCGGACGGTTTGATAGACAGCGAAATCGCCACGATTGCAGTGGACGACGACAGTGTTTGGTTTGGCACGCAAGAAGAAGGTGTCAGTCAGTACAATACGGTTGATCAGACATTCATCAAAACCTATACGAAAACCGATCTGCTGAAAAGCAATATGATCACTTCTATTCGGTCAGACGGTTTCCAAGTCTGGTTTGGGACTGCTAATGCGGGTGTACATCGGTTCATCAAACCCGTCAATACATGGGTACATTACACCAAAGTAGATGGGTTGTCGAGCAATCATGTGAGTTGGATTGCTATACAAGGTAATGATGTTTGGTTCGCGAGTAAAGAGGATGGTGTAAGTCGCTTCGATAAAGTGAGCGGTGAATGGACAATTTACAAGCAGGCTGATTTTCTTGCCGACAATGATGTTCGTGCCATAGCACGTGGGGCGGATGGGAACCTCTGGATGGCGACAGTCGCCGGGGTTTCGGTTTACGCTCCTCAAACGCGCAGTTGGGAAATCATCTCTAAAGAAGATGGACTGCCGACTCCGTATACCACGTCAATACTTATTAGCCATCAGCAGTCAGCAGTCAGCAGTCAGCAAGAGGACTCTCGTGGCAGTGATAACAAAAGCAATATCCATAACAAACCTACTGATAGCGGACAGCCGACAGCCGACAGCCATTCCCGCGTCTGGATTGGGACTGATCGAGGGCTTGGGACGCGGATGTATGTGGGCGATGAATGGACGTTCCATACGCCGCGGAATAGTGGTCAGTCATCAGTTATCAGTCATCAGTTAAAAGATGGTGCTGTTGGATCAGATACTCCTTTAACTGAAAACCAAAAACTGACAACCGAAAACTATAAAAGTGAAGCTTTTGTAACAGCACTTGATACCGATGCGACACAGCCCAACGGTATTGTCTGGCTCGGGACCAGTTCGGGACCCGCCATGTATAATCCAATATCTCAAAAGTGGATGCAGCTTGCCATAGCGGACGCGCCCGAAAATCCGATTATACTTTCTGTGCTTGTTAGTAATGATAATGTTTGGTTTGGTGGGGCTGAGGGTGTTTGGCGATATTCGATAGTCAATAAGCAGATGCAACGTGCTGCCGATGGACTTTCCAATCCGTATGTTAATGTCCTGTTGTCCACAGGTGAAAAAGGAAAAGAAGAGACGCTTTGGGCGGGAACCCGCCAGGGGCTTGCAAAATATGACAGCACTCGACAGCGTTGGGTCCCGCTGTCCTTTAATGACCAATTGCCGTCCCCCAATGTCACCGCGCTCGCTTTTCAAGATGGCATTCTTTGGATCGGCACACCACAGGGGCTGGGAAGCTACGCGGTTGCTTCCAATTCTTGGAATTCGCTCTCAAATGTGCCGTATAACGTTCGCGACATTCTGTGTGAAGCAGATAATACCCTTTGGCTGGCAACGGACACCGGTCTTATTGAATATGGCACGCAGGATGGAAGAGAGGTACTTCATCAATCCCGTCCGGTGCGAGAGCCGTTCCTTGAAACCAAAGTCTCACACATCCAATTTGATGGCGATTACATTTGGTTCACTAACTGGAGGTCTTCGCCGAACGGTAGTATTGCGCGGTTTCATCGTCCAACGGCAACGTGGCGGCGTTTCACACGCTTAGATATTTTACAGTCCACTCAAAAAAGATCCATGACCTTTATCCGTTGGACTTATGTAGATACTGATGCCGTTTGGTTCACCACGGATTACGGTGTTCTCCGTTACGATAAAATGGCGGATACGTGGCAGCATTTTACGACGGAAGATGGACTCTCTACAGACGATGTGAATAGAATTGATGTAAGTGAACTGAGCGTCTGGGTCATTCCAATGATAGGTTTAGAATTAAACCATTATAGTAAAGCGACTGGAACGTGGAAAGTGGTTGAGGAAGAAGATAACCGCGAGGTTGAGCGTGTAAAGGCACTTGGGGTTGACGGACCGGAGGTCTGGTTTTCATCTGGTCGTGGACTCACTCGCTACAATGAAATCACCGGTGAATGGAAAGATTTCGGACCAAGGGATGGTCTGGCGGGTAGAGGCGGGGAATGGATTACTGTAGATGACGATTTCATCTGGGTCGCGCGTTCGGAATGGGACAGGGGCAGCAACCGTCCCTTGTCACGATACGATAAGAAGACAAAAAAATGGACGACGTTTTCAACGAATGATGTACTTGCTGCGAATACCATTAGACGCATTATCTCAACAGAGAACGATGTCTGGATACTCTACAGACCTTGGGAGGATGTAGGTGTTACTCGATACGACAAGCGGAACAAGGAGTGGACGACAATCAGATCGGGACGCGGAACGCTCGAACTGGCAGTCGATGATGACTATCTGTGGTTAGCTGCACCCAACGATGGGCTTCGACGATTTCATTTTGCCTCTGGTACGTGGGCAAGGTTTAGAGATATCAAAGGGTTGCTCCATAATCATGTCGGCGAGTATGGGCTTGCAGTCGATGAGGACTATGTATGGGTGGGAACCTTGCGCGGGCTTTCCCGTTATGACAAGCGGAAGGAATCTTGGACCCCTTTGACGGCACTACCTACCCTTGTTGGACGCACCATTCGGACAGTAGATACGGATGAACGTTTCGTCTGGATCGGTTCCGATGAGGGTATGTCACGCTATGACAAGGTGTTAGGGACTTGGAAGAATTATCAGCAGGAGGGTGGCCACGAACACATAGAAACCCACGGCGGTCATTGGGACCGACATGGGCGGAAAAAGAGAGACTGTCTCTCCGATAACGTTGTGAGTTCTATTGTAACGGATGAACAATACGTCTGGGTCGGGACACGCGACGGTGCGAATCGCTTTGATAAGATAGCTCTGGAGTGGGACCAGTACAAAACTCACCACGGGTTGCCCGCCAATAATGTGACTTCTGTCAGCAGCGACGGCGATAGTATTTGGGTTGGGACTAATTCCGGGATTGGGAAGTATCCCCGCACAGCGGATGACCTCAACGCCTGGGTTACCTACACATCAGGGACTGAGATTCAGCCTTCCGCTGTGTCTAAAGAGTTCGCAGAATCATTGGTTACCGATCAAATTTGGTGCATCACGGCGAGCAAGAAACACGTCTGGGTTGGGACCCGCCGAGGTGTAAGCAAATACGACATCAGTAGAGACATCTGGAAGACAATCACAGTGAAAGATGGGCTTGCGAGTGATGAAATCAGTTGTATCGCTATTGATGGTGACAATGTCTGGTTTGGCAGTGATCTCGGTGTGACGCTCTATAATGAAAAGACAGAAGTTTGGGCCGCCTATACAACAGAGGATGGACTCGCCAGCAACAAGGTTACCACCATCGGTGTTGATGGGACAGAGGTCTGGATCGGCACTTACAATGCCGGAGTCAGTCGGTTTGATCAGTTGACAAATACCTGGACCACTTACACCCGAGAGGACGGTTTAGCGCATAACGGTATCCTTTCCATGGCTATAGGGGACACTTACGTTTGGTTGGGTACATATCGTGGATTGAGTCGTTTCGATAAACGGACAGGAACTTGGACAACCTTCACAGAGTCTTACGGACCAGAGGATATTTTGAGATAGCCGTCAGCAATCAGCAATCAGTAAAGAAAAGTTGGGTTTACCAGCCCCTCTTAACTGAAGCCGATGGCTGATGGCTGACAGCCAATAAGATATGAATATAAAAATAGGTGTCCGAAAGTGCCTGATCCCATGTTTTTTCCTCTTGCTGTTAAACTACTCTCTGGTGTTCTATGCTGAGGCGGAGGATGCGTACAGTCTATTCGGTAAATTGTTCCTATCCGGACGCGTCGAATACGATTTCACAAATAGACGAAACTTCCTCGCGGATACAGAGGAAGAACGAGTTAGACAAGACCGTTTTGATTTTGATCGCCTTTTTCGGCGCGGCTTTCATAGCGTCATGGTGATTGAGGAAACCGCGGGTAGGGTCAAGAATATCCTGAGTCTCGGTGAAGTGCCAACGACCTTCACAAAGTTCACTTTCGATCAGATCGACCTAAGTGGAGTCCGCTGGGAGGTTCGCTCTGATCGCACCGACTGGACAATCTTGATGGTTCCTGGATTGCTCAATCGACTGAATGGGCAAGAAGGACAAACGGAAGGGTCCGGGATCGGCTTGCGCGAGGTCACAAAGTTCGGCAGGTCGCAGTTAGGGCTTTCTTGGTACTACCGTAAGGTACCCGTATGGGCAGTGGATTTGGAAACCAATTTCACAAACTACGGTATAAAAGCCGAGGTGGCTGTCACGCCGAAAAGCGCGCTGCAAAAGAACTTGGGTTCGCGTTTCGATGCGACGACAACAGTTTTCAAAGCCTTCCAAACTGTTGGTGATACAATTTTTCAGGCGGAAGCGTATCGCGTCGGTCCCAGATTCGATGCCTCCCGTTCGGTTGGTGATAACGATGACCAGGACCGCTACTCCGATAACACACCCCCTGATCCTCCCTCTCTAATTATTCCCGGTGACCTTGACAAAAATAACAACGGTGTCTTTGATTACGAAGATGATATTCTGCTTTTTGATGTCGATGAGGATTTCCTTGACGAAAGCGATCAGAACAACAACGGCATTCGTGATGAAGAGGAAAATGATAAGGATCCTAACTACGAGTTCGATGTCGGACTTCAAGGTGTTCGGCTTTTCATGAACCGTAAGATAAGTCAACAGGCGAGTGTGGTTGACTTAGACCTTGGGTTCCAGATTGAAGAAAATATCAGACTCAGGAATACACCGTCCTCAACGAAAGCGTTTGCCAATCTGATTTATCGGAAGGAACTCGCGCGGGCTTCTTCACTCATTTTTGAGAACGAACTGAAACTGGTAAAAGACCGGATTCCTGACGAAACGTGGTATTTTGCGGGATTCTTAAGCGGAACGGAAGAACGGCTCTACCGGTCACAGCCGGAGGTCCGAAAAATGGAGAGAGACGGGGGTGTGGAATTCTTCGGTATTGATGGCGGCACCGAAGTCGAAAAACGACGCAAGGATCCACTGCTGATGCAGAACGACCTGATTAACACTGCCAAAATCACGTATGAATACTTGGGGATTGACCGGATGATTACCACGGCTCGCGCTAAAATTCAATACGACTATGATTTTGAAAAGGACAATCAGCATTACGAGGTCGGCATTTTCAAAACTCTCTACCGGATGCGTCCTACCAAATCCCTTGAGATCAGTCCAATGTTCAAGTCCACCATCCGTAACGGCTTTCGGATGGCAGAGGACCGACTTGAATACCTTTCCTTAAGCGGAGAAGTCGACGGTAGGGAAGCCTTTCGCCGACTCCGATTACGGGAAATTGAACGGACAAATGTCCGGGATATGGCTTCAGCACTTATCCTTAAGGTCGTGTATCAGTTTACGAAGACGATCAAACTTACCGGTGGTGGGCAAATTCTGTTGTTCAATGATATGCGTGATAATGATAACGACTTTGTCCGTCAAGCACTGTTAGCCGAGATGGAAAAAAGTTTTGTCGCTTACGAGAAGCGGATGTTTCTGCATATCGGCGCACGCTACATAGATCAACGCGCAATTGGGGATGTTAATGATCAGAATTACATGGAAATTTTTGTGCGAGTTTTTGGGAGATTCTGAAAAAACACAAAAATTGTGAAAAATTATCCATAATTTCGTAAATTTCCGTGAAATTATGCTTTTTTTTGTAAATTAACTTGACAAATATATCTATAGGGTGTATAATACTATTACTACGTATTTATTTTTAGTATTTACTGATCGTAATTTGTAAAGTGAGCGTCAACATTTTGGCTCATAGGTCAGATTCACCTTTAACTATATAAGGACCAATCAGATGAAAACCAAGAGATTACACCCATTAGAACTTGAAGTGATGAAAGTGGTATGGAAATTGACGCGTGCTACGGTCAACGATGTTCTCGATAACATTAACCGCAAGCTCGCCTATACCACTGTCGCCACGACTATGAAAAGTCTGGAAAAGAAGGGTTTTTTGTCGCATCAAGTTGACGGTAGGACGTTCGTTTACCAGCCTTTGGTCAAAGAGACAGAGATTACGCATACGATGCTCAGCGATTTGTTGGAGCGTCTTTTTGACAACTCAGCTGAGAAGTTGGTGAACACACTCCTCGAGGTGCGACAAACCAGCGTAGATGAACACAACCGTTTACAAGCGTTGATTAACAACTATCAACCTGAAGGAGAAAAAACCGATGAGTAAGCAAATCCTCCTTTCTCTGCTCAACTGCTCATGGCAGTGGATGCTTCTGAGCGGTTTGATATGGTTTGCAACAAACTCTGTATTTCGCAAAAGCCGCCGTTCCAACCCCACTGTCCATCTGCTCTGGCTGTTGTCTTTACTCAGTTTACCGCTCCTGTTCGGCTTGAATCAGTTTGTGCCAGCGCTCTCCATCGGCAGCACGGTACCAGAATTAGCGCAGGCGAAGCCAATAGACGTATCCGGTTTAACTCCGCTGACTACGGATTTACCAGAAATTTCGTCCACTAAAAGCGATACACAATCCAAAAACCAACTGCTTGCTGGAAGTAAGTTCTTCTTGAATTGGGCAAAGATGGATCTTCTATTGTGCGTCTGGGCAATCGGTGCAGTCGCTATGTTAGTCCGTTTCATCTTTGGCTTGTACCGAATCTATCAACTCCGACGCAATGCTGTGGCGGCTGATGATTCATATCAGGCAATCTGCCGACGATTGGCGCGACAATTGGATATAAATCGTCCGGTTACTATATGCTTCTCGGATCGGGTATCATCACCGATTTCATTTGGTTGGTTATCACCCCACATTCTGATTCCACGAGAACTGAATTTGGAGCAGTTTGAGTTGGTAGCCGCCCACGAATTAGCCCACGTACAACGACACGATTGGTTGACAAATCTCTTTTCGCACGTGGTGGGCGTTATCTTTTTCTTCCATCCGATTTACCATTTCCTTAACCGCGAACTCGTCCGCGTGCGGGAACGCATCTGTGACGATTGGGTCATCCGCCTGACAGGTGCCAGAAAAAACTACGCACAGTGTCTATTGGATATGGTTCGTCACGAAGACCGAGTTGTTCCACTTGCGTTATCACTCAATCAACCATCGCAATTGGAATCTCGTATTGATTCCATTTTGAAAAGCAATCGACGGTTAGACGTGCAATTGAAGCCGCGCTTGCAGTTAATGGTAGCGACTTTACTCCTAACCTGTCTCCCTCTATTGGCAATGGCACAGTTGGTGCCGCTGAAAACTTTCCAAGTCTCACTCTTCGCTCAGACACCTCAGAAAGCAGAAAAAGGGGTGGATAAAACTGAGAAAAAACTGGGGATGGAGAAAGCGAAGGTTGGAAAGATGGACGGGAAACAGTACAAAGATAAATCACGCATCAAAGTGAAAGATCCAGGACTGTTTAAGCCGTCTGAAGAAAACAAGATATTTTCTGGACCGCAACCTGGGGAAAAACTTCCGGCATTGATGGTGAGCGGCATTGACGGCGAACTTGAGGATCAAACGTATGATATCACCGCTGAGACGGATGGAAAACCATTTGTATTGTTCTTGCAAGATACCAATGGCGTTGGCGTAAAAGGGCTTGTTAACGTGTTTGACTTGCTTCTTCAAATTGATGCTTTCCAAAAAAGGCATAGCAAGGCAACGGGTGGCGAAAGGTCTAATCAAGGGCTCCAGATAGGTGTCGTGTTCCTTGCAGATAATCTTGATACTCTACCTGAATGGGCGCGTGATATGTTAAGAAAAGAGGTTCCAAATGAGGTATTAACAGGATTATCTCCCGATGGACGTGAAGGACCAGGGAGTTATGGACTTAATCGCAATGTTGGACAGACCGTTCTTATTGCTAAAGATGGGAAAGTCCTGCACAATTTTGCTTTCACACAACCGATGCTCTATCCCGATCCGCATTTCCTCGGTGCCATAGCACAAGCAATTGAAGTAGAACCCGCTACACTGGAGAAGTGGCTGAATGAAGAGGGAGAATGGTTAACCGGCGATGAAAATACAAATCTAACGTCCGCAACAGTAGAGAAATGGTTGAACGAAGAAAAGGCTGCGGAAAGTGAGCAGATGCAGCGCGACAGAAGGAAAATGGAACCAGAAGGTGCTCGCAATAGTGAACAAGATCCCTCTCTCGAAGAACTCGTCAAGCCGTTCGACAAAGATGGCGATGGCAAATTGAATCGAGAAGAAGGCATGGCAATGCGTCGCACCTTAGTAAATCGGGAATCTCAAAACCGATACCGCAGCGAGAACGTTGAAGTGAAAAATCCTGCTGAGTTCAAAAAGGTGCAGGGTGCACCACTCTTCTCTGGTCCACAAACCGGTGAAAAACTTCCACCTCTGAAGGCTAAGGGCATCAACGGTAAAACTAAAGGCAAAACGTATGATGCTATCGCCAAGGCAGACGGACAACTCCTCGTTCTCTTCCTACAAGATGAAAGCGGTCTCGGTTTACGAGGGTTGCTTGGCATTTCTCGTTTACTCGCTCAAATTGCCGAGAAGTCTGAACAGGCAATGCATATAAATGCTGTGTTTTTAGGGGACACACCGGATACCGTGGAGAATCAAGCCAGTAAGTTAGTCCCACATATTCCGGGCGGTGTCTTACTTAGTATTTCCCAAGACGGTCGTGAGGGTCCAGGCAGCTACGGACTCAATCGCAGTGTCGCGCAGACGATTATCATCGCCAAAGATGGCAAAGTGCTACACAACTTTGCTTTCACACAACCTATGCTCCGTCCAGACCCATACGTTCTTGGGGCTGTCGGAGAAGCAATCGGCATAAAACCTGCAACGCTGGAAAAGTGGTTGAACGAAAAAGGCCTTGTGATCAAAATTAATAATCCTACCGCCAGCGATAAAATGGGTAAAATGCTCTTAAACGGAGCCGTTGTGCAGTTTGACGAAATGGATTCTCTCCTCCACAGCTTGCCTGAAGAACAAAAATCTATGCTCACTATCCAACCTGGGCGAGATGTACCTCATCAACAGATCGTCAAAGTAATGGATATAGCAAAAGAGGCAGGTATTGATCAAATTGAATTCGCAACTGATTTACCTGAAGGTGAGCGGATGCAGCGTGCTTTTGTCGGACAGCTTCGAGAGATGGTCGAAAAGGGCGAAATCACTGGCGAAGAAGCCCGCGAACTATACGAGAAAGCATTTCCTCGTCGTAAAGAAGATTAAGAAATCAGAATAGTTCGTAGGGACAGGGAACTATCGTGCCTGTCCCTACATGAAATAGAGAAGGGCAATATGAGGGCAGCACAATGAACGTAGTAAAACGATGTGATGGCATGAATCGCCGTGATTTTCTGCGCGTCGGTGGATTGGCGGCACTCGGATTAGGGTTAGGTGATTTTTTCCACCTCCAACGCGCCTTTGCCAGCAACAGTCCACTGACAGCAAAAGCGAAATCCTGTATCCTGATATGGCTTGATGGGGGTCCCAGCCATCTGGAGACCTTTGATCCGAAACCGGATGCCCCACAGGAGGTTCGCGGACCCCTGAGCACTATTGCTACGAATCTTACAGGCGTACGCCTCAGTGAATGTCTGGAACGGACTGCAGGCATTATGGATAAAATCGCCATTATTCGTTCTATGACCTCGCCGCTTGGTGAACACAGTCTCGGCACCCAATACTTGATGACTGGATACAAACCTACACCTGCGTTGGAGTATCCGACCTTTGGTGCAACGGTCACCTATATCAGATCTCAAAATAGTCAAAACACTTCAGGAGATGCACTCACCGCTTTACCGCCAAACATTGCAGTTCCGAATTTCACAGGTCAAGTGTCGGGAAACGGATACTTACCGAGTGCTACGCGCCCATTTTCTGTTGGCAGTGATCCGAAAAGACCTGACTTTAAAGTTCGCGACCTTGATTTCTATGAGGGGATTGATTTGCAACGCGTTTCCCGGCGTAGGCAGTTCGTCAATGCGCTCAACGAATTCAGTCGTGCCAAAGACGCTGGCGCAACGACGGTATCGGACCCGGAGTTAGAACGTGCCTACAACCTGATAACATCACCCGAGGCCAAAGCAGCGTTCACGCTTTCTGAGGAGCCTCAAGACGTGCACCAGCGATATGGTCCCGGTGGTGTGAACGGAATCGGGCAGAGTTGTTTATTGGCACGGAGGTTGGTCGAACGCGGTGTTCCATTCGTAACTGTCAACCATACGGGTTGGGATACACATAACGATATATTCCAGTTGAAAGAACGATATCCTACCGATCGGAATGCACATCTACCATCGCTTGATCGGGCATTGAGTGCGTTGATTCAGGACCTTACCGATCGTCGCATGTTGGATGAAACACTCGTAGTGGTTATGGGTGAGTTCGGACGCACACCGAGAATCAACTCACAAGGTGGACGGGATCACTGGCCCAACGTGTTCAGTGTGATGTTGGCTGGTGGCGGCGTGCAAGGCGGTCAAATCGTAGGCAGTAGCGATGCACTCGGCGAATTCCCAAAGGAACGTCCCGTGACACCATCGGATCTGTCAGCCACAATCTATACACTGCTAGGTATTGACCCCAGTTTTGAGTTGCATACCAGTGACGGGCGACCTGTCCGCGTTGCTCCTGACGGTGCTAATGTTGTTTCGGAATTAATCGCTTAATCCAGCTGTCGTAGAGGAAATTATCTGTGAGAAAAATAATTTGCAGCTTATTAATCGGGATTGTTTTGGCTTGTATGCTTTATGCACAAGATGGGACAAAAGAGGATTATTGGAATCAGTTCCGCGGTCCAAATGGAGACGGCAAGGCAATAGGTAGTGCCCTCCCTACCGAATTTAGTGAAACGAAAAACGTCCGTTGGAAAACACCCATTCACGATAAAGGGTATTCATCGCCTATTGTTTGGGGAAATCAGATTTGGGTGACAACTGCACGTGAAGATGGCAGAGAACTCTTTGCGATCTGTGTAGACTTAGAAAGCGGCGACATCTTACACGATATAAAAGTGTTTGATGTCGCGGAACCGCAACTCGAACACGGGGACCTCAACAGCCATGCTTCGCCGACCCCAATTGTAGAGGAAGGACGCATCTACGTTCATTACGGTACGTATGGCACCGCCTGTCTGGACACGAAAACTGGCGAGAAACTTTGGGAACGCCGAGACCTGAACTGTGATCATCGGGTGCGTCCCGCGTCTTCCCCGATTATTGATGAGGATACGCTATTTCTCACTTTCGATGGCGTTGATGTACAGTTTATTGCAGCACTCGACAAGAACACCGGCGACACTTTGTGGTTACAGCATCGAAAAGTTGACTCAAATTTTGAGGATGTCCTCAGAGCTAAGGGTGTTAAGGATATTGAAGAAACGAAAAAAGAAAAGCCAAACGATAACAGGAAATCTTATGCAACGCCAACGATTATCACATATCAAGGAAAGAAGCAGTTGGTGAGTCCGGCAGCGGAAGTCACAATTTCCTACGATCCTAAAACAGGCGATGAACTCTGGCGTGTTCGACATGAAGGATGGGGTTGGAACGTTGCGTGTAGACCTATTTTCGCACACAATCTTGTCTATTTTACAATTGGCGTGGAAAAATTGTTGCTGGCGGTTGATCCCTCTGGTGGGGGTGATGTTACCGATACGCATGTCGTCTGGAGCAATCGCAAGGGTGCCCCTGAAATACCATCGCCGCTGATTGTAGACGATTTGGTGTTCATGGTTAACGAGGGTGGTGTCGTCTCTTGTGTAGAGGCAAAGAATGGAAATCTTGTATGGAAAGGTCGTGTCGGCGGAAATCACTGGGCATCCCCGTTATATGCAGGTGGCAACATCTTTTTTTTCAGTATGGAGGGGCGCGTATCGGTTATCTCTGCCGGACGAGCGTTCAAGTTACTCGCACGGAACGAGTTTGATAACGAATTTATTGCATCTGGTGCCGTTGCTGGTAACGCGCTAATTCTGCGTTCGCTTACGCATCTCTATTGTATTGAAGAAACGGATCCAAATGAACGAAAATAAAATATAGATTAGACAGGGACAAAACAATGAAAGCGATCCAATTCACTCTCATAACATTGATATTATCAGCCGTGCTTTTCTTGTACGGTCGCGTCCACCAGAATGTATCCTTTGCAAACAACGATCAGACTAATTTTGCTGCATCAAAATCATCTGACCGTGTTGACTTTGAAAACGATTTGATACCGATTTTTACCAAGTTTGGGTGTAATGCGGGGGCATGTCATGGCGCAGCTGCTGGTCGGGGTGAATTCAATTTGTCGCTCTTCGGTGGTAATCCACAAGCGGATTATAAAGCGATTGTCCGTCAACTCGCTGGCAGACGTATCAATCTGATGCGACCAGAAGAAAGCCTGATTATTCTAAAGCCGACAGCACAAACCAAACATGGCGGTGGGCAGGTTTTGGATGAAAATGGAGAAGGCGCGCGATTGCTCCACAACTGGATCCGGCAAGGCGCGACTTACGAAACGCTACGTCATTTGGAGCGTGTTGAAATATCCCCGCAAAAACATGTCATCTCTAATCTTGAGAGTCCGGTTCAACTGCACGCAACTGCCCATTTTTCAGATAGGACAAGAGAAAACGTGACACGATGGACTGTCTTTACACCAGAAGACACTTCAGCGATTGAAATTGACACAGCCACTGCCCTCGCCAAAGTTCGTCGTCGTGGTCGGCATATTATCCTTGCTCGTTATCTCACAGAGGTCGTCCCGATTGAATTCATCACCCCCTTGAACGAGGTTCCGATACAGAATGCCTATAAAAATAATCCAACGCACACGTCTCCAGAATCGGTGAATACGAGTATTGATGATGAAATCCTCAAGTTACTCTCAACGCTCCGATTGCCAGTGTCACCAACTGTTGATGATGCTACCTTCTTGCGTAGGGTAACACTTGACCTCACCGGACACCTCCCTACACCAGAGATGGTAACCGCATTCCTTGGAGATTCCAATACAAATAAACGGGAAACGTTGGTGGATACATTGCTTGGGTCGGATGAATTTAACGAGTACTGGACATTGCAGTTGGCGAAGCTGCTACGGATTGGCGCACGAGAAAGAAACACAGAAGGCGCGTTTGTCTACCATCAATGGCTTTCCCAACAGGTTCGCGACGGTGTTGGATATAATCAAATAGCACGTTCAGTTATTTTAGCAACAGGCGATTCCCACGAGGTCGGTCCGGCAAATTTTTACCGCACAGTAAATGGACCGCGAGAACAAGCCGAATTCATGAGTGAACTCTTCATGGGAGCTCGACTCCGATGCGCGAATTGCCATAATCACCCGCTCGACAAATGGACACAAGACGATTACCACGGATTGGCGGCGATCTTTGCCAAAATAGAGAGCGATCAGATCGTTAAGGTAAAACCGTCGGGTGAGGTTATCCACCCAGCGACGCGGGAAAAAGCAGTGCCGCGGATTCCCGGCGATCGGTTTCTGTCTGCTGATGTTCCTGATGGGCGAGTCGAATTGGTGGATTGGCTAACGGGTCAGGACAACCCATACTTTGCCAAAGCGATTGTTAACAGATTGTGGAAGGCGATGATGGGACGCGGTTTAGTTGAACCCGTTGACGATTTCCGATCTACCAATCCAGCCACCCACCCTGAGTTGCTAACAGAACTCGCTGACGACTTCGTGGTGCACGGCTACGACTTACGATGGACACTCAGGCGTATTGCGCTCAGTGAGTCTTACGCGCGTAGTGCAGATACGCTGCCGCAAAACGCGACAGATGATCGTTTCTATTCCCACGCGCTGCAAAAGCCGCTTGAACCGGAGGTGTTGGCGGATGCGATTTCAGATGTCCTCGGTATACCGGACACCTACGGCAATGAACCGGAAGGCACACGTGCTGTCTCTCTATTCAACCCAAACACCGAATCCGAGGCACTTGATATCTTAGGACGATGTGGACGTGAGACCTCATGTGAGAGTGCTGCTGAAGTAACGGATGGACTTCAGCGTAAACTGCACTTGTTCAATGGTGATCTTCTCAATGCACGCATCGGGGTTCCCGGTAGCCGACTTGATAAACTGATGTCGGAAGAGAAATCACCGATGGAGATTCTCGACGAGTTCTACCTCGCCGCACTGAGTCGGCATCTAACAGAGACCGAGCAACAGTTTTGGGAACAGCACATTGATGTCAATTCATCTGCCAACTCCCAACGCGCGATCCTTGAAGACATGGTGTGGAGTCTGCTAACCTGTAATGAGTTTGTGGCAAATCACTAATACAACGGCTCTATTCAAATAGAATTGGTAGGTAAGTTTCGTGCCAAACCTCTTTTTTGCAATTTTAGTTGCGTTCATCTGCGTAGTCTCTATTGCTCCGGCACAGGAAAAAACCATGCATAACCAAGATGCTGTCAAAGTAAACAGCAAGGCATTGATCGTGGACATAGTACGTGCTGCGGGTAGTCGTTCCGAGATCAATGTAAACCAGTTGTTGAATAACCAGAAAAGCCCTGAATCCGTTGGGGCAGATGAAGCGATTGAGAAATGGATTGACGAAAATGGGGAATCGATCATTGGTACTCGCGGCGGTCCCTTTACTCCTACTGATCAGTATGTGACCACCTATAAGAATAGCAAAATCTATGTTCATGTACTTTCGTGGGATGGAAAGAACAATATTACCCTTCCAGCTATCACTGATCGGGTGGTAAAGAACGCTTGGATTCTGGGAAATCCCACGGTAGACGGCACTTCGTGGGGTATCGTGCGCCAGCATCCGTGGGGGCTTTTGATTGTAGTACCAGAGGCGTACCAAAATGGTGTTGATGACATCGTCGTTCTTGATATTGAAGGGGATCCCACTACACTTAAGAAGCCAAGATTGATTGAGGCAGATCCTTCGTCAGTTATCTATCTGTTTGGAGACAGTGCCGAAGTAGGTGGGGGTCTTGTGCACTTGCAGGCACAAGACTGGATTGAAGGTTGGAACGAGTCATCTGCTTCACTTTCATGGAAGGTGAAACTTCCTATATCTTCCGATTACAAACTCGCGATGACCTATACTGCTGATACACATGCGGTAGGTTCGGCATTTGAGATTGTTGCTGGACACAATAAAACCGTTGGAACAGTTCGCCAAACGACTGGATGGGCAGGAGATTCGCAGAATTTTGAGAGGATATCGCTTCCGGGAACATTGCGCCTCCCCGCAGGTGAAAGCATAATTATGCTGCGTCTCATTGGAGAGGCAAAGTCTAAAGATGGGGTGCGAGTCCATTCGCTTGAATTAATTTCGCCGCTCGCTGATAAAGCAAGGATTGCTTCAAACGAGAAAGCGCAGCAGATACGTACCAAAACGGACTGGTTCGTCGAAGCGAAGTACGGCGTGATGTTCCATTGGTCAACAACAACACAACCGTCGCGTGGTCCTCAAAAACCTTACGTGGAGGCGGTGAATGCTTTTGACCTTGATGCTTTTGTCGACATGGTGAGTGAAACTGGAGCGGGCTACGTCATTTTCACTGCTGTCCACGGAATTATGCATTTCCCTGCCCCCTTAAAATCGATCGAAGTGG
Organism: Candidatus Poribacteria bacterium; assembly: GCA_026702755.1. Lineage (NCBI taxonomy): Bacteria > Candidatus Poribacteria > Candidatus Poribacteria bacterium. The sequence continues at coordinate 23,343 of JAPPBX010000005.1, forward strand.
TTATGCCGGGACGCACCTGCAAACGAGACCTAATTGGAGAAATGGCTGGTAAGCTGCAAGAATGTGGTATTGCCCTTATTCTTTATTTTCATCACGGCGTAGGAGATTTGGAGTGGGTGAAAGCCTCTGGATTTTTAAGTCCAGACAAGTCAAAATTTTTCAAAATTGAGCATGACATTCTTACCGAAATCGGCATGCGCTATGGTAAAAAGGTCGCAGGTTACTGGTTTGATGATCGGTATCCGCTTCAGCCGTTTGAAGAATTGTATGAGGCAACTAAAGTTGGCAATCCCGAACGCATCGTCGCTTGGAACAGTTGGATTCTCCCCAAGACGACTGAATTTCAAGAGTACTATGCTGGCGAGTTTGGCGGTGCGCTCGTGAATCCACCAGAAAATTTCTTTGCAGAGGGTAGCAGTGCGGGTGGTTTACAACCGCACGGCTTGATCTTTCTTGACGACCCTTGGCAGCACGGATATCCAGATACCGATATCGCCCCACCCATATTTACCACTCAACAGATTATCAATTACGTGAAGGCGTGTATTGCTCAAAAACTGGTGATTACGATGAATATGGGTATTACTCAGGATGGGAAGGTTTCGCCGACAACACTTGAACAGATGAAAGCCTTGCGAAAAACGATCCGAGAGGATTCAAATACATTGGGAGTTAACTGATGAAGCATGAACAACAAAATTTAGCAGTATCAATCTTCAGTTTCATGTTTATCCTTATATTTTCTGCACTCGCTATCTCAGCAGAACCTCAAATCGAGATCGACTTTGAGACGCAAGTCTTACCTATCCTCCAAAACCGTTGTTTCAGTTGCCATAGCGCACCAAAGACAGATCCCAGTGGTGCCATCACGAAATCGAAAGGCGGTGTTCAACTGGACAACGTGAAGGGCATTGAGGAGAGCCTGTATGGAGAAGTAATTATCGCTGGTGAACCCGAAGACTCGCTGCTCTACCAGCGTATCACCTTACCCGAAGGGGATACCGGTATCATGCCTCCACAAGAAGAAAGCGCGCCCTTGACAAAGCAGGAAACTGATCTTATCCGAAAGTGGATTGAGCAGGGGGCAACCTATGGAGAATGGAAGGGACATCAATCGGAACCTAAGTTGTCAATGACTAACACCAATCCACACCAACCTACCGTCATGCCACCGATTACTTCTCTCGCGTTTTCACCGGATGGAAAATCTGTCGTTGCATGTTCCCAAGCGGGATTACACGTTTACGATTTTCCTACACTCAGTCTACAGCGGACAATTGAGGTATCAGCCCATAATATACACGATCTCGCGTTTTCACCTGATGGGGATCAATTGGCAGTTGGCGGTGGAAATCCTGCAACTGATGGGATTATAGAGATTTTTTTGTGGCCAGAGGGAAAGTCGTTTCGCGTTCTTAAGGAGCATCGGGATTCAGTCACGGCTATCGCTTGGCGGGATGCGTCGTCGCTCGCATCGGCAAGCTTGGACCGACGTATTCTCCTTTGGGACTTGTATACTGGCACTGCCATCCAGCAGATGGAAGGTCATTCAAAAGGGGTGTCATCCCTCTGTTTCCTGAGTGATAAGGATATACTCGTAAGCACGGGGATAGATCAGAGTGTCCGCGTTTGGGATTTGACATCTGGTGAGTTGATTCGCAGCATGAATAATCATACGCTGCCGGTTCATGACCTTGCCTTGCGTCCAAGTGATGCTGGACTACCTGTAATTGTTTCAGCAGGCGATGACTGTACCGTTCGATTTTGGCAGCCGACTATTGGTCGAATGGTAAAATTCGCACGACTGGAGGAAGCACCGCTTGACACGGCATGGTTGAACGACGGCTCAAAGGTTGTTGCCGTGTGTACCGATGGAACTGTTCGTTTCGTTGATCCAGATTCAGTGGAAGTTACGGGTGAGATTCACGCGCTAAACGGTTGGGCGTACTCGCTGGCAGTTCATCCAACGGATGGTAGTGTTGTTGTTGGCGGGCAAAACGCACAGATCCGACGCATTATACCCAAGTGACCGAAACCGCATTGTTTTACGTCATTTCAATGATAGTGCTTAATCCTTTTTCTCTGACACGTTCTGTTGCGCACGCAAGGCTTCGAGTTCGGAGCGAAAGGTTGGCATGTCATTGATTCTCACTGCCTCAATAGCGTTGATGACGGAGTCGTAGGCGATTGCCCCCGCCCCTCCAACAAACAGTGCAACATCTTCTTGAATTCCGCGTCGAATTTTCCGTAATTCATTTGCCATAAGCGGATCGTCTGTCGGGTAAACGATGCTCAATCCAATCGCCTTTGCTCCATTTTGCACTGCACACCCTACAATCTCTTCAGCTGGTAGGTTGGGACCGAGGTAGGTGACTCGCCACCCGTGAGACGCTGCAGTTGTTCCGGCAATTAATGCGCCGATTTCGTGGAGTTGACCCCGCGGTGTCGCGACCACTAAATTTGGCATTGCGGCGGGTACATCAGATCCCTGGCAGATACTGCCCAACAGTGTCCGGACAACCGCGGCGGCAAGGTGTTCGTGTGCGATCCGTAAAGTTCCTGCTTTCCACTGTTCACCAATTTCCTGCATCAGTGGTGTGATCAACTTTTCAAGGAAAACAGGTTGGCTAAATGCGACTGATGCAGCGAAGAGTGTTGATTCGAGTGCTTGCATCTCAAATCTTTTAACCGCTGCAATGCACGAAGCAATGTAAAAATGAAGGGATGTTTCCTGTGAGACATCCTCTTTTGCGATTGCAGCGGACTGTGCAACCGTCCCACCCGTTCCAATGAGTTCCAGAAGTTCTTCGGTGGATAGGTTTGCTATTCGTCCAATACTATGTCCTGCCTGAGTCGCGAGACGAAGCAACGTGAGTCGCGATATATCCGCGTCAGAATAGAGACGACGATTCGTTTCGGTTCGCAGCGGTGTGACGACGTTGTATCGCTTTTCCCATGCCCGAATGATAAGTTGTGTTAATCCTGTCTGAATGGCAACGGTTTTAATACCGTGTTTGTGTTGATCCGTCATCAGCCGTTTCCTTTTTTATTTTTCTTTTTGTTATCTTACGATTTAGTATAACATTAGTATATGTTATTTGTCAATAATTTTGTCTAAATTTTAAAATTAAGACGGAGGAAAAATCTTAATTTCCTTTCGATCTGGTTATCTGTGGCGGTATTCGTTGTGTGATCTTGTCCTATTTCACTCCATAATTTCTATACAAAATTCGATTTATCATAAAATTGTATAAATTTTTTATTGACAAATTATAGACAATATGTAATAATAATGTACATAGAGATTTACACCCTAATTTAACTTGAGAAATCATACCGATACGAAGGAAATAAATATCAATGATACAAGAGCATGTCATACTCGTCGATCATACGGGTAGAGAAATCGGCACGCAAGAAAAACTGCAAGCACATCGTGAGGGTAAATTACACAGTGCATTTTCGATTTTTGTCTTTAACGCCGTGGGTGAATTATTGCTTCAGAGACGGGCATGGACGAAATACCATTCCGGTGGATTGTGGACGAATACGTGCTGTAGTCATCCACGTCCCGGCGAAAGTTATTATCGCGCAGCGCGACGACGGCTCAATGAGGAAATGGGTTTCGATTGTGAATTGACTGGGCTTTTTAGTTTTATTTATCACGTGCAACTCGATAATAGCCTATTTGAACACGAACTGGACCACGTCTTTGTTGGGCACTATAATGGTCAACCTATTCCGAATCCGAACGAAGTTGATGATTGGAAATGGATGGACATAAACGCGTTGAGGCAGGATGTTCAGGAAAACCCTAAAGATTACACTTACTGGTTCAAACTGACGCTGGATCGCGTTGTTACACAAACCCGAACAATCAATTTTTGCCGTGAAACTTAATAGATTTATTTATCTAAACTTGATGTTGGTATTGATTTTTTTGTTGTGTTCCATTGGTATCGCTGTGGATGAATCGGTGGAAGCGTTGCTGAAGCGTGCGCGCGAAAAATTTCATGCCTCCGTGGAAGATAAAAACCAAATTGAACCGGCGATCAAACTCTTTGAACGGATCGCGCGAGAAGAACCGAGGTACGCCGGACGTGCAGAGGTCTACATGGGTGCTCTTGTTGCTCTCAAAGGGAAGCACGCGTTTTTTCCTCACACCAAACTCAAGTGGACAAAGCGCGGTTTAGCAATTATAGATAGTGGATTAAAGAAAACTCCAGAAGACATTGAGGCACTGTTCATTCACGGAGCGGTCTGTTACCATCTTCCGTTCTTCTTCCAACGTGGTGACGATGCGCAACGAGATTTCAAGGAAATTATCAAACAAATGCCTTCACAAATGCATACATATCACTCCGAATTAGTTGAAAATATCATTACATTCTTGCTTGAGAAGGCGAAACTGACAGATGATGAGAAAGTATATCTACGGACACTCAAAGACAAATTGGCATCTGAACGTTCAGACGCGCAGCAATGAAATTTGAATATCTTCTGTTTAATCTTGTTATTATTGTCGGACCTGTTGTATCCCGATTCAGTCGTCAGATTAGACAAATTTCGCACTGGCGATTGAAACTACTCGTGAGTGGAATTGTCATGATTCCCTATATTATATGGGATGCCATTGTCACTGGTTCGCATTGGTGGTTCAACGAGGCGTATACACTCGATTTTCGATTGTTAGGTCTGCCAATTGGGGAGTGGCTCTTTTTTGTGACTGTTCCATTTGGGTGTTTGTTGGTATGGGAGACGCTACCGCATACCGATAGTTGGTTAGTCGAGTTGAAATCCCTTCGGTACATCAGAGTAGTTTTATATGCTGGACTACCGATCGGTGTATGGATTTTCAGTACGGGTAGGCAGTACACAGGATTGGTTCTATTGTGCTTGGGACTCGTTGGGCTGGTGGATATGTTATTGAACGTTAATCTGCTTCTACAACCGAAGACCTATCTCTATCTCGGAATTGTCTCCGTTTTGATTTTGGTGTTCAACGGTTACCTCACGGCGCGACCGGTTGTTCTGTATGGTGAGGCGTATCAGAGTGGCTACCGAATTCTGACAATCCCTATTGAAGATTTCGGGTATGGCTTCACGTTAATACTGTTTAACACAATGCTTTATGAAAAATTGAAGGCAGCTTGGTATGAAAAATAAACGAGTGGCAGTCATCGGTGGTGGGCTTGGAGCATTAAGCGGTGCGATTCGTCTCGCGCGGTTAGGATTCTCTGTCCAATTATTTGAGAAAAATCCGCAAATTGGAGGGAAGGTCAACGAAGTAATTTTGGAAGGCTACCGGTTTGATACAGGGGCATCTCTACTAACGATGCCTTTTGTGATTGATGAACTGTTCGATTTTGCTGGTTTTAAGCGGTCGGATTATCTCGATTTTATGTCAATTGACCCGATATGCCGATACTTTTTTTCAGATGGTTCAGTGATGGATGCAAGTGCCGACAAGGCAAAGATGAAAGCTGCGATTGAGGAACTATCGTCTGATGACGTGGAAGCATACACACAGTTCTTGAAGTATGCGGAACGTATTCACGACCTAACAGCCGAAATCTTTATGTCTACACCGATCCATGAATTCGGGAAACTCATGCGCCTTCGGTATTTTCGGACACTGTTTAGGCTTCATCAAATTGATCCGTTTCGGACCGTGCATCAAAGTGTGTCCCGTTTTTTCTCGGATCCGCGCCTCGTTCAACTGTTTGACCGCTACGCGACCTACAACGGTTCAGATCCGTTTCAGGCACCCGCAACCCTTAACATAATTCCGTATATTGAGTATGGGTTGGGAGGGTATTACATCAAAGGTGGCATCTATCGTTTGATTGACGCATTGGAAGCAGTGGCGTGTAAGTTGGGTGTTCAGATTCGGACATCGACAAGGGTTGAGAAAATCTGCCACGATGGTAAGCGGGTCAGTGGCGTACAAGTTAATGGTGAAAAACTTGAAACGGATTATGTATTGTGTGGTGCAGATGCAGTCGTAGCATACGATGAATTGATTGATGGGTACCAACATCGATCCGAGAAACTAAATCGGTTGGAACCGTCGTTGTCGGGAATGGTATTTCTTTGGGGGATTAAGGGGAAGTATTCAGCATTGGGACATCATAACATTATCTTCTCCGGTGACTACGGTGCCGAATTTAAGCAGATTTTTAAACATCGGCAAGTACCAGATGATCCGACTATCTATATCGCTATAACCAGTAAAACAGATAGCGAACACGCACCGACTGATGGCGAGAATTGGTTCGTGTTGTTGAACATGCCGTATTTGACACCCGGACAGATGTGGGAAAAAGAGAAGGTTCGGATGCGAACGGTTGTTTTGGATAGATTAAAGCAGCTCGGTTTCGACATCGCAGATCAGATTGAGGTGGAGCAGATTTACACGCCGGAGGATTTCTCTGAACTTTATGCCAGCAATCAAGGGAGTATCTACGGCGTATCGTCGAATAGTAGAACCACTGCGTTCAAACGTCTACCAAATCGAAGTCGTGTCCTGAAAGGGCTTTACTTCGCAGGGGGTTCGGTGCACCCAGGCGGCGGGATTCCATTGGTGATATTGTCTGGAAAAATGGCGGCGACGTTGATTGCGGAAGATTGTGCCTCGAAAATTTATAAGCAAGGGTAAGAGATATGAAACGGAAAATTGTCATCATCGGTTCAGGTTTTGGAGGACTCGCAGCAGCGATTCGACTGCAAGCGAAAGGCATGCAAGTTACACTTCTGGAGAAAAATGCGAAAGTTGGGGGGCATGCCTATCAACTCGTTAAGGACGGCTACACTTTCGATATGGGCCCCTCAATTATCACCGCGCCAGACTTGATTCAGCGTGTATTTGAATGTGCTGGTATGCGGATGGAAGATTACCTTGATTTGGTAAAACTCGACCCGTTTTATCGTATCTACTTCCATGACGGTTCGTCGCTTGATTATACAGACAATGACGAACAGATGAAACAACAGATGGCGCGATTCAACATGAGGGACGCTGATAACTACGATCGCTTCATGGCACATACGCGTCGACTTTACGATGCTGTCATCACGGACGGATTAGGTGCGACCGCCTTTGATTTACCGACGATGCTTGGCTTTCTGCCGCGTGCTTTACGGCTTCAGGCATTGATGCCTGCTTACGACTTCGTTAAGAAGTATTTCGACGACCCGCGCCACCGTTTCACTTTTTCATTTCATCCACTGTTTATCGGCGGCAATCCGTTTCGGGCACCAGCGGTTTACCTCATGATTCCGTATCTTGAAAAAGTTGGGGGTGTCTGGTTCTGCAAAGGTGGCATGTATCGCCTCGTCCGTGCGTTAGAAGATGTGTTCAAACAACTCGGTGGGGTCGTTGAAACCGATACAGAAGTTGAACGGATCGTTGTTGAAAAGCGGCGTGCAAAAGGTGTTATTGCGAGAGTTAACCAAGAACGCAGAACCAAGAACGCGATTTCAGATATTCCTGATAAGGCACGCGTTCTTGGTTCTTCCGACATAAATAGTAAAGGAAACCCGCGTTCTTGGTTAAAATTTTACGAAGCAGATGGCGTTATTTCCAACGCTGATCTGGCACACACCTACGGCGAACTTATTAATCCCGAACATCGTAGGAAATGGTCCGACAAGAAGCTCAGAAAAACCCAATATTCAATGAGTGCCTTTCTGCTCTATCTCGGCGTTCGGAAAAAATATCCGAAACTCAAGCATCATACGCTCATTCTTTGTGAGAGATATAAAGGGTTAATAGATGATATTTTTGACAATAAGGCACTTCCAGACGATTTTTCAATGTATCTCCATATTCCGTCACAAACCGATCCATCAATGGCACCGGAAGGTTGTGAGAGTATGTACGTCCTGATTCCGGTGCCAAATTTGGAAAGCGGAGTCAACTGGAAGAAGACGAAGGCGGTGTATACAGATAGAGTGCTGACGTTTTTGGAAAACGACTTTGGACTGACAGACTTAAAACGTTCAATTGAAGTGCTTGAAACATTTACACCTTCAGATTTCAGACGTGAACGAAACAACCATCTCGGTAGTGCATGGGGTGTTGAGCCGAAACTGACACAGACAGCGTATTTTCGACCCCATAACCGAAGTGAAGATATACAAAAACTATACTTTGTCGGCGCAAGCACGCATCCGGGGGCAGGCGTGCCGGGGGTTCTGCTGACAGCAGAAACGACGGTAAAGCTTGTCACCCAGGATTTGAATGCGGAGGATTTATCATGAAGAAATTATGGAAAGCAGAAGAGAATCGAGATGCCTTTGAGTATGCTCGCAGGGTAACCGCCCACTATTCAAAAAGTTTTTATTTTTCAGCAAGGATGCTACCGAGAGAACAGCGTTGGGCGACATTCGCACTCTACGGTTTCTGTCGACACTGCGACAATCTGATTGATACGCCGCGCCAACGGACTGAAGCAGAAATCCTCAGAGAGGTTCAACTCTTGACAGAAGAATTACAGATTGCTTACAATACAGGTGAATCTCAACATCCAATTATTCGTGCGTTCATTCTCGTTGCCAAGGCATACAATATTCCTATTGTCTATCCGCTTGATCTGCTCAAAGGAGTTGCCATGGATGTCCGGCAGACGCGGTATAAAACATTCGATGAACTCTCACTTTTCTGTTATCGGGTTGCTGCCGTTGTAGGATTGATGATGACGCATGTACTCGGCTATAAGGACGAAGGTGCGTTTGGTTACGCAAAGCAACTCGGTATCGCTATGCAACTGACCAATATTCTGCGGGATGTCAAAGAGGATAAAGAGATGGGACGACTCTATATACCACAAACAGATTTGGCAGCGTTCGGTGTGACAGAAGAAGACATCTTTGACGAAAAAATGACACCGCAATTGCGGGCACTTATGAAGTTCCAAGTTGAACGCGCCGATCAATACTATACTGAAGCGATGCCGGGTATTCCCTTACTCAAAACGGAATCGCAATATGCGATCTATTCAGCCGCTAAAATTTACCGTGGTATCTTAAGAAAAATCGAAGAGTGCGATTACAACCCGTTTTTAAGTCGGGTTTTTGTACCGTCAATTCAGAAAATAAAGATTTTACTACACGAGGGACTCCGGACGAAGGTTCTGTCGGCACAAGAGAAACTATTCCCAGTGCACTCCGGAATAATACATAAATGATTCGTGCACAGCATCGCCTTTGGGCGGACCTCATTTTCCAACCGTATCTCACGTGGTCGTTCAAGCGGCATTTTCACGCAATCCAACTTTTGGGGCCACTACCGGAAATTCCGTCTCATTTACCGTTGCTGTTGCTGCCTAACCACAGTACGTGGTGGGATGGATTCTTTGTTTATCTGCTCAACAAACGGATTTTTCGGCGAACTGCCTATCTGATGATGCTGGAGGAGCAGCTATCTAAGTACAGGTTCTTTGCGAAAATAGGAGCCTATTCAATCGAACCGAAGCATCGGCAAGGTATCGTTGAATCACTGGAATACACCGTTGAATTGCTGAATCAAGGGACACCGCTTGTCTCGATTTTTCCGCAAGGACAACTATTGCCGTGGCATACACGCCCGCTCGATTATAAGCGCGGTGTTGAATGGATTTTACGGGAATATGGAAAACCCGTTACTGTGCTTCCGTTAGCAATTCGGACCGAGTTTCTCGGTGAAAAATGTCCAAATGTACTCTTTCTGTTCGGGGAAGCCCATTCGTTTGACATAGATACGTTTCATGGGATGGACTGGCTCGAAAAAACTGAGATTAATTTGCTGGATGAGTTGGCGTTGCGAATACTTCGTCAAGAAGAGGGTCAAAATTTGCTTTAGTGGTTATCGGTTAAACAGGACTTACGCAGCACCTTCGCTGGCGAGGTTTGAAACCTCGCCAGATGCACGTAATATGTAGGGATTCATAGAAAATTGCGTAAGTCCGATTAAAGGTAGGGCAATAATAGTGTTTGTATTGATGTTTATCGTTATCGGGTTGCTGGCGGTTGTTTTGACGGTTACGCTGTTCAACGCTGTGACGGCACCGATGCTGAAAAAAGCAGGTGAGTGTCGAGACCGTCCACGCGTCTCGGTACTGATTCCTGCCCGGAACGAGGAAGCCAATATCGGTGCCTGTATTGAGGGATTCCTATCTCAAAACTACGATAATTTTGAGATTCGCGTTCTTGACGATCAATCAACGGATCGCACGGGCGCGATTATTGAAAAGTTCGGTGAGCAGTATCCTGAAATTCAGGTGCTCCGCGGTAAACCGTTGCCCGCTGGATGGTTAGGAAAAAATTGGGCATGCCATCAACTCAGCCAGCATGCGGATGGAGAGATACTCATTTTCACCGATGCGGATAACCGTCCTGCACCGGAGGCGATAGCGAATACTGTCGCCTACATGCAGAAATTTGAGATTGGGTTATTGTCGGCGTTTCCAGAGAAAGTGACAGTCACTTTAGCAGAAAAACTCGTGGTACCGGTGGTTGACATGTTCGTTTATGCCGGGCTTCCGTTATGGCTTACGTATTTCAGCCGTTCGCCTTCACTTGCTGCCGCGAGCGGTTTGTGGATTGCCTTTACCCGCGAGGCATATCAACAGATTGACGGACATCAAGCCGTATCAAATCAGATTGTTGAGGACGTTGAGTTAAGCCGATTGGCAAAAAAGAAAGGTATCAGAATCTTGACCTCGGCTGGCACTGGTGTGGTGTGTTGCAGAATGTATCATTCGTTTGGTGAGGTATGGAGTGGATTTTCCAAAAACCTTTTTGGACTGGTCCGCTACAAGACACTCCCATTTTTTCTTCTAACGCTTATTCTGTTTACAATGTGCGTCCTCCCCTATATCACTGTCTGGTTTGAGCCATTTATGCAACTGTCTCTTATTGCTATCACTATGAACGTTGTTATACGGGTTGTACTGGCACTGAAATACAAACACCCGTTCTTTACGAGTGTGGTTTTGCATCCGTTTGGTGTTTTGGCAACTTTGTTGATTGGTATCAATTCATTCTATCAAGTCAAACGCGGTCGCTTGGCGTGGAAAGGGCGACAGATCGACATGCAGGTAAATGGATAAACTAAAGATAGGTGTGCTTTATCTACTTTTAGGGGCAGGTGGATTGTGGCATGTACTCGGTGTTTTCCAAGGCGTTATGCGAGTCCTCGCTGCGCCCATGATGTTTGGTTTAGCGGTTTGGCTGTTTTGGGAATGCTGGCGGATATGTCCGCAGGAAGAAAAGCGGAAATTTGTTCTCTGGGGTGTATGCGTTGTTGTGGGTAGCTTCGGCATTGAGTGGCTCGGTGTTCGGACAGGTCAAATTTTCGGCGCGTATACGTACGGACAGACACTGCGTCCGTCGATTGATGGTGTCCCGATCTGTATTGGGTGCGCGTGGTTTGTAATGCTTGTCGCTTCGGTCGCTGTTTTTCAGAGAATCGCACCGAAATCCATAGTTACAAGTCCGGTCAAATTGGCGTTGTGTGTGGCGTTGTTGATGGTCTGTTTCGACCTGTTTATGGAACCCGCCGCAGGAATATTAGATTATTGGGTATGGGTGGATAACCGTATTCCACTACAGAACTATCTGGCGTGGTTCGGATTGAGTTTCGCCTTTGCGATGATCGGTATAAAATTGGGCTTGTTTTCCCAACCGCCCCTTTCCAGTAACGGTTGGGGACCCCTGCCTCGAATTGCGTTTCACTTCTATTTCGCACAACTCGTTTATTTTGGACTCGTGGACTTAAAGTGCCTATGAAATTGACAAACAAGGGTTTATTCATCGCGTTAGCGATTATCGGTCTGTGGGGATTGAGTCTCTCAAGTTTCCTACGCATCGGGTTTGAAAACCCCTCCTACGCATCTGTTCAAATTAGCATTCCGCTGATACCATTGGGCATACTTTGGCAGACATTTCTGTATACCGGTCTGTTTATCACAGCGCACGATGCGATGCATGGATCGGTGTGTCGGACATATCCACGCGTCAACAATGTAATTGGTACAATCGCTGTTAGGTTATACGCGCTATTTTCATATCGCAAATTGTTAGAGAAGCATTGGGCACACCACCGAACACCTGCGAGCGGGACAGATCCGGATTTTCATGATGGAGTACACAGTGGTTTCTTGATGTGGTATCTTCGTTTTATGAAGGAATATCTCGGCTGGCAGCAGATCGTCGGTATGGCAGTTGTCTTTCAGATTATGGAATACGTTTTGGGGATCCCGACTCTCAATCTGATACTGTTCTGGGTTTCTCCAGCGTTGCTTAGTACGTTACAACTGTTTTATTTTGGGACATATCTGCCGCACCGCACTCCAGAGGGTGGATATGACGATCCGCACCGTGCGCAAAGCAATGCGTATTCGACCTTCTGGTCATTTATCACCTGTTATCACTTCGGCTATCATTGGGAACACCACGAGTATCCGGACGTTCCGTGGTGGTATTTGCCAAAGATGCGTAAGGTTCGTGAACACCCCCAATGAATTCTCGTCATCCGATTTCAATGAGGGTCCCCAATCCTTTAGTTTCCGCTTCTGTCAGTACTGCTGCGCCTACGACTGCGTCTTGCACCGCTACGCCCACGGATTTGAAAAACGTGATTTCGCTGTCCGAGTCGCGCCCGGGTTTGTCGCCGTTGAGAATTTCGCCGATTTCGGCATCAATTTCAGCGTTGGGAATAATTAGATCTCCCGCTTCTTCTACGCAGGCTTCACGCGAGTCAACAACAATTCGATCTGACCGCCTTATTGTTGTCGTATCGACTTCCCGTTTTTCTGGCACGAATGTGCCAACGGCTGTGATGTGTGTGCCCGGTTGTAGGTCGTTCCCGTCGAAAAGAGGCGTTGCCGATGTCGTTGCACATAGTACAATGTCGGCCTCCTCAACGACTTCTTGTGGTGTGGATACAATATTGACTTTGGGTGGGTCTGTCCACTCTGAAATTTCAGTAGCGAGTTGTTGCGCCGAGGCTTCTGTACGACTGATGAGGTTCACGCGTGCGATATTTCTGACCGCCATTACTGCCTGTAATTGTGCCCTCGCCTGTACACCTGCTCCGAAGAGTCCGACCTTCCTTGCGTCCTTAGGGGCAAGTAAATCTGCTGCCACGCCACCACCGGCACCTGTTCGGATGGCAGTGAGACTGGCACCGTCCATAAAGGCTTTCGGGGTTCCTGTCGTGGGGTCGAGGACTAAAACCGTGGCGGTGATGCGAGGTAGATCGAGGTTGGGATTATCGTCGTAAACGGAGACGACTTTGATGCCGAATTCGCCGTGCTCAGGTAGATAGGCGGGCATGATGAGTGTAACGCCTTTGTCGGTGGAGAGATGTTGGCGGGGTGGTGCAGTCACCTTGCCTGCTGAGAGTTGGCTATAAGCGTGCCGCATTGCATCGATCGCTTTGCGCATTGGTAACGCTGCGCGGACATCAGAAGCCGAGAGAATTCTAATGGGCATGCAATCACTCCACGCGAACTACTGCTTCACCCAACACATCCATATTTGGAGTGATTCCCAAACCGGGTTGCGTTGCGGCTGCCATCCTGCCGTTAACTCGTTGTGGAGCACCTTCTGATGTGCTGACGGTGACGTAACTGTTGAAATCGGTTGCTGTGAATAGAAACTCTGTCGGTGTACTGTGGGCGAGATGGGCAATCGCTGCGGTTGTGATGTCGCCACCCCAGCTATCTTCGATTGTCATTGCAACGCCGAGTTCAACGCATAAGTCTCTGGCGAGTTTCGCTTTGGTCAATCCACCGAATTTGCTGATCTTGATGTTGACGACATCCATCGCTTGGTCGGCATGACCGCGTAGCAACGCGTGGATGCTGTCAATTGTCTCGTCGAGAACGAAGGGGTGGTTTGTCCGCTGACGGATAGCGAGGCATTCTTCGTATGAGAGGCAGGGTTGCTCAATGTAGACATCCACATCGCGCACACCTCGGACGACGCGGACGGCTTGGTGCATCAACCAACCGGTATTCGCATCGGCAATGAGTACATCTCCCGGTTCCATCAATTCGGCAACGGCGTGGATGCGTTCAATATCGGTATTTGGGTCGCCACCGACTTTCAACTGGAATTTTCGGTATCCTTCCGCACGATAGGTCGCTACTTTCGCTGCCATCTCGTCGGGAGATTGTTGGGAGATCGCACGATAGAGCATGAAATCCTGTCCATACCTTCCACCGAGAAGTGTGCAGACAGATTGGTTTGAAACCTTGCCGAGGATATCCCAACACGCGATGTCAATTGCGGATTTCACATAGGGATGTCCCTTGAGTGCGGTGTCCATGCGTTGATTGAGTGGAAGCAGTTGGGTCGGGTCTTTACCGATGAGGTGTGGTGCGAGTTCAGTAATACCGGTACGGGTTCCTGTTGCATAGGCGGGGAGGTAGAACGGTCCCAATGGACACACCTCACCGTAACCTGTAATGCCTTCGTCCGTTTCAATTGATACAATAGTGCTGTCGAAGACGGATACGGATTTACCGCCAGACCAGTTATAGCTGCCTTCATGGAGTGGAAGGTCAACTTGATAAGCTTTAATACTGCGAATTTCCACGGAAACTCCAAATCCAAGAAATTGAGAGTATAGTCTTTTTAAGTGGACGTCGTATTAGCGTCAGTTACTTCGTGATAGCACTTACTCCAATGATACGATCAGCCAGTCGCGAAAAGGGTAAGCTCTGAAGGTAAACGGTACCGGTGCCGCTCAGGGTCGCGAGGAAAAGCCCCTCACCGCTGAAGAACATTGACTTTAAACCTTTAGTCATTTCAATGTTATAGTCGACACTCGATGTGAAGGCAACAAGACAACCGGTGTCAACACGGAGTGTCTCGTTGACAAGTTCCTTTTTGACGATTGATCCTCCCGCATGCACAAACGCCATACCATCGCCACGTAGGTGCTGGAGAATAAACCCCTCACCGCCAAAAAAACCTGAGCCCAATTTCCGTGTGAAGGCAATATTTAGTTCGGTCCCCAGCACGGCACAGAGGAAGGCATCTTTCTGACACATCAACTCGCCGCCGAATTTGGCAAGATCAACAGGGATAATATGACCGGGATAGGGAGCGGCGAAGGCGACTCGTCTCTTGTGGCTGCCAGTGTTAGTGAAATGTGTTAAAAAAAGCGATTCACCACTGATAGCACGTTTGCCAGCACTGAGGAACTTGCCCATCAAACCCTCGTCCTGACTAGTAGTCTGTCACATTTATATTGCTGGATATAATTTGTTGAGTTTGATGCGTG
>JAPPBX010000006.1 GCA_026702755.1 Candidatus Poribacteria bacterium
GACGCACGCATAAAACTAAAAAGACTATATCCTAAAACTCAACATTGAAAGACTACTAGTTTGGAGAAAGTCAAAAGTCTCTTGATGCACAAAACCTATCTTACATCGAAAAGTGCCGAAATTAGCTTAAAGAGGCTTCAAGATCAGTTCAGTAAAATTTACCGAGATTATGAGAAAATTGAAGAGTCAGGGAAAATTAGAGGTGAATTTGGTAAAACTGCTGAAGATTTGATTCTGCAGTACCACTTTATTGCTTTTGGAGACTGGAAGAGTAAGGATTACCAAGATCCCGTTCAGATGATTAATCAGCAGATAAATAACCTAATTAAGGAACGAAAGATAAAAGATGCAGCGAAATTCATCAACACGTACAGTTTGGAATTAAAGGAGAGTTTTGAAACTATGAATACGTTGCTTCTAAGTAGTGATTCTTACCTTCTTGACATATTTGCTCTCAGCCGCCAAGCGACATTTTACCCTCTGCTTATCAAAACCTATAAATTGGACAAATCGAATGCCAAGCATAATTTCAAACAGATTGCACAGTTAATAGAAATTATTTGTTTCCGCCTCAGTATTAGCGGATACAGGGCAGACAAAGGTCGTGAGACCGTCTACGGACTAGCGAAAGATTTTAAGTGGGATTTCCCGCAACTTATAAGGAAACTTCGACATTTTATTCAATCGAACTGCGGCGATCTTGCTTTCAGACGCGCTCTTCAATCGCCTTCCTTTTATTCTGATGTAAATCTAAATGATCAGCGATATCTCTTTTGGAAATACGAGAATTATCTCAGAGAAATAGGTGGCTATCCTGAAATGTCCTATGACGAATTTACCAATGCCAAGCCACGGTCAAAATTCTCAATGGAACACATCATCCCACAAAACCCCAATGAGAGTAACGTTGTTGTAGATGATTCAATCCTATCAACCACCGATTTTAAATCTCAAGAATTCAAAGAGAACTATCTCCAAAGTATTGGGAATTTGACAATTGACCCACTCTCAGCGAATGCCAGCAAATCGAATCAAGCCTTTGAATACAAAAATCAAAAGTATTTTCGCAGGGCACCGCTCATGGCGCAAAACGAATTGATCGATTTCCTGAATGATAAAACAGGACAATGGGATAAAGTTTCTATTTCAAATAGAGCGCAGGCGATTCGTTTGTTTGCTTCGGAACGTTGGAATCCTCGGAAACTGGGGCAGAAATCCTCGGAAATTGACGAGGCGATCCGTTCCCAAATATCTATAGAAAAAGAGATGGAAGATATATGGGAAGATATATGGGAAGAGGATCAGTTATCTACAGAGGAACCTGCCCAATAGTAAAGACCTTTTTTTTAGGACAACTAAATATCTTGACAAAAGCATATTTCTGTTGCTTTTTGGCATTCATGTGTTATAATTGATTTTGAGAGAGGCGTGTAAATATTTTGTCAAAAGTTTTGACAGTTGGTACTTTGTTAGTGATTGTCTAAATCTCGGGTTACGTGGACTTTTGCCGGATTATAGATGCCGCCCCTACGGGGCTTGGATCTCTTGATAAACGGATACTATACAGATGTCGTCCCTACGGGACTGAAGAAATACCAAGGCCTTACACACCACTATACACCCTTACCGTTCTGAGTGAGGATTTTAGAGGGAAAACATTGAATGACTTATGTTGACGGATTATTGTCATCGTTGACGCGTGTCAAGAAAGCACGCTCATTACGCGCCTCCTCGTGGGACACGACAGGCAGAAATAACGATGCATGGAATATCGAACCCGGTGAAACTCGTGTTATTGCGGACATTCAAGGACCCGGATGTATCAACCATATCTGGATGACGCAGCCAAACGGTTACCGAAACGTCCTGATTCGGATGTTCTGGGACGATGAGGAACATCCGAGTGTTCTATGTCCATTAGGCGACTTTTTCGGACTCGGCAACGAAATCGTTAATTCGTATGACTCCATCCCCTTCTCTGCCTCCACACACCAAAACAACACATTCAATACAGGTTGCGCGCTTAATTGCTACTTGCAGATGCCCTTTAATCGCAGTGCAAGGATAGAACTCGTCAACGAGGGCGATACAACCCACCGTCAATACTTCTACATCGATTATGAACTGTATCCCGAACCGCACGGTGACGATGTCGCCTATTTCCATGCCCAATTCCACCGTGAAAACCCTTGTGACGGATGGGGACATGAAATTACTGTGAATACCCCGGAAGCCAATATTATCAATGCCGAACGACTCGCGTGGGATAACAATTACCTTATCCTGTCCGCCGAAGGTAGAGGGCACTATATCGGTTGTAATCTGTCAGTGACCAACTTTCAAGGCACATGGTGGGGTGAAGGTGATGATATGATCTGGGTCGATGGTTACAAATGGCCCCCCGATTTGCACGGCACAGGTTCAGAGGACTACCTTAACCAAGCGTGGGGGATGCAACAAAACGCTTATGCACACAACGGATCTGCTATTCACGAAAACAACACTGATGGCTACCAGACCTCTTATGTTTATCACATCGAAAACCCTATCCGCTTCGAGAAGGAGATTCGGGTTACGATAGAGCACGGACACGGCAATCACCTCAGTAATGAAACGTCTTCCGTCGCATACTGGTACCAAATTGAGCCGCACGCCCCGTTTGGCATTTTGCCTGTCGCTCAACGCAAACCGGTACTGAAGGATGAATCCGGTGCCTGGCAGATTGAGGCTTCTGCGCAAACGTCCTCAGTGGAAATCGTGCTCAACGATGAGATGAAGCAGATGAAACAGAAATGGAGCCGGTTGTAAGCCAAAGCACTTAGCCTGAAACGAAGTGGAAGGCGAATATACGGAAAGGCACATCAAATTTCCAACCCAACTTACCGAACCGCAAGGAATAATTAAAAAATGCCCATCGGTTTTCAACACTTTTTAGCCGCCTGCATCGGACAAACGGAGGAAGAAAACGATCATCCCGACGATGCACAGCATGATGACGAACCTCAAACGGAATTGGAACTCGCAACGGATGATAACCCCGTAAGTGATGCTGATCCCGTAGATACTCCAGTTTCCGAACACACGGAAAGCAAAGAGAACGATGCCCCGTCTCCATCGGAGGAAGCACCGCTGACAGAGGATGCTTCCCCTGTCACTACAGACGAAGATGCCGAAACGCATACGGACAGCGATCCATCCGAGATAGGCGACAGTCCTGAAGCAGACGAAGATAACGTTCCTGAGGAGGTTACCAACCTTGATGCCTCTGAAGGTGAAGAGGCACCCCAATCATTAGAAGGTGCCGATTCGGCTTCTGAAGACGAGGTGGAAATTGCCCTGCCTGAGACAGAAATCGAGGATGCCGTGGAGGAAAGCCCACAGGTTGCTGACAGCGAAGTTCCAAAAACTGAAACGCAAGAAACAGACGAAACAGCCCCAAGTGATGATACTGAAGCGGAACCTGAACCTCCACCGTTGGAGCTTGGGATTATTGAGGAAATTTATGACTTCGTAGAGATGTTTGAACAAGGCACCGTTTCTGGGACAGAGCAAGCATCCGCCAGCGGTACAGATTCCTCAGGTGGTGTGGTAAAACCTGCCATTTTTGAACATCCAACCCCAACAGAAACCGCGAGAATTGACTATACACTCTCACTCCCCGATACCGATGACAAAGAGAAACTTTTCTTACACTTTTCGATCGGCTTGCGGGATGGTGTCGTATTTGACGATGCGGCGCGAACACCCGGGGGTGTAAAATTTTCCATTGAAATTGTCGATCTGCCGAACACAGGTTTGGAGGTTTCCACACCAGAAAGATGCTTTGAATCTGTGTCAACGGAGTGTCACTGGAGAGAAGAAAGCATAGAGCTGACACACTACGCTGGGAAAGAAATCGTCGTCTCATTTTTGACAGAATGCAGCGTAGAAGGCAACAGCAACTACGCGTGGGCGTTGTGGGGTAAACCACAGTTACGCAAACTTAAACAGACATCTCTCCGTAAAAGGAAAAGACAGCCCGATCCAGAAGTCCGATGCGGTCTTGCCATCCTACACTTCAGCGATGATGCGACGCAGCTGCAGGAGTTCAATCAATCCACGTCAACATCGGTTTCCGCGCTAAGGGATATTCTGCTTGAATCACACGAATGGAAAAAACATCCTATCAAGCTATCCATTTACGCAGCACAGCCTAAATTGGAGATTGTGAGCGTAGGTGCGACAGCCGCAGTTGTCGCAGCGGGTGAAGATTTTGAAGTGCAATGCACGCTTCGGAATGTCGGCAGTGCGCCACTCGGTAAGGCAGATACTGCTTGGATCTCTATCAACGGTGTGAAACTACGGCGTGGGCGTCCGAGACAAACGGTCAAAGGACTTGAACCGAATGAAGAAACCTCCAGTTTTTGGGTAGCTCGTCGTCTTTCAAATCCCACTGTAATCCCTATTTCTGTTTCGCTCAAATGCCAAACGTCAGCGGGAGAAGAGCGTCAAACAGCTCAAGGCAGCGTTGCGATTCGTCCTGCCCTGCCTAAACTCACGACGAAAGCCGTGAAAGAACTGCACACCTACACACAAGATGGTAGCGTGGTGTTCGGGAACAAACATCTCCGCATCATTTTTGTCCGTGGTACTGAAGCGACATCAGAGACTGAAAATGAAAACAACTTCGACAAAAAGGCGGCTGGCAGTTTTGCGTACTATGTGCTTTTTGTTGCAAAGGGCAGGAACTATCAACAGGTGGCAACCAGTCCGTTCCTCTCTGAGGTAACCTACTTAGACGCATCGCAAAATCGCCAAACTTTGCAACTCACGCCTACGATCTATCAACTCTCAGGAAACAACAAGGGAGAGTCCATCATCCGTTTAAGTGGTTCGGACACAGATGCCGATGGGGTGGAATGGGCTTATGAGATGCAGTGGACGCTCGCTGAACGTGCGACACGAGTGAAGACAGAATATAAGTTGCAAACAGATGGAAATAGAGAACTCCTCGGCTTCCGAGGTCCGATGCTTTATGCGGGGCAAGGGCGTAACCGTGAGAAGAAAACGGCTGCACTCTTCCCCGGACTTGAATTCCTGGAGAACGACGAACGCTCCTCAAGTCCGCGTGATGCATCACCTCCACTCAACAACCGACTTGTGCCGCACCCCTATAAGATTACAGTGCCGGTCATGGCGGTAGAAATGCAGAAATCGTTAGTCGGCATTGTTTGGAACCCCTTGGATACTTGGGATGGTGAGAATCAGATGCTCTCTACGATATTCGCTTCTCCGAATTGGTATCAGTCCCAGAAAAATCACGTCCTCGGTGTATTTCTACCGACCGTCCCAACGTGGGTCCAAGAAAATCAGGCGGAGGCCTCCATTCCGTATCCGTTGATGGCATCGCGTCCGCTGTCCATCAAAAGCGAAATCATTGTGGATGGAAACGCCTCTATTTTAGATGCCGTAGCCCATTGGAATGATGCTTACGGTACGCCCAAGCCATTACCACCACCGCGTAGTGACGAAGAAGAGGTTTTGCTTTCGCGGCACGGGTTTATGCACACGACTTGGGATGAAGACACCCGAAAATCTCGTCACTGTGTAGACTGGGCAGCTCAAAATGAACCGGGTTTCGGCACCTTGCTTTGGTACGACTACCTCGCGACAAAAAATGAGCAGGTGAAAGAACGGGTGCAAGAAATCGCTAAAAACACCATAGCCGAATCTGGAGCAGAAGGCTTGGCAGCACGTGGTTCGTGTCACATTTTGAGATGGGAGTTCCCTTTCTATATCGGCAATATTGATGCCGCACTAACTTACATGGAGGAGGAGACACAGCAACGCATCACCACACAAGCGTCCGATGGAGGGTGGCGGTGGCATCCGACGAACGCGCGAACCACTTCCCTTGGAGAACCGGGCGAAGCCGTGCTTGGTACCTGTGCAGAGTCTGCGCATTTACTCCTCAAACACGCACGAATTACTGGAAATAAAACTTCGCGTGAGGCAGGATTGAAGGCACTTAAATTCATTCAGAAATTCTCCGTGCCGCGCGGCGCACAAATGTGGGAATGCCCAATGTATCAACCGGACGTTCTCGCAGCCGCTCAGGCTATCGGTGCCTATGTTGAAGCTTATGAACTGACAAGCGAAAAAGAACATCTCAAGCGCGCAACGTATTGGGCAGAGACAGCCCTGCCGTTCCTCTACCACTGGCACTTGTCTGACCGACCCGGTATGCAGTTCGCCTCAATCCCTGTTTTCGGGACGAGCTTCCATACGCACCCGTGGTTCGGTGTCCCTGTTCAATGGAATGGGTTGGTTCTCGCCTACTACTTACAACGGTTGAACGAGCACACCGAAGATGAAAAATGGCTCCAGATTGCTGAGGGTATTACAATAAGTGCAATGCATCAGCAGTGGGAAGACGGTGAACTCAAAGGCACCTATCCCGATGGATTTTACGGTTTCTGCACCGAAGGCAAAGGACCGCATCTGAACCCCGAAGACATTATGGCGAATGTTTACGCACTCCGAGGACTTGACCCGGGTATAAAGACCCTTATCACGGGTGAGATACACGTCAGTTCCGGGGCAAGAGTGGAGAAACTTACCTTAACCGACACCGATCAGTTGAACTGGCAGCTCAGTTACGCTGAGAATGAAACAAGCTACTCACTCATCGTTGGTTGCGGACGTACGCCACAAGCACTCCGGTCGCGATATGAACTCACATCGCCTACCGATGATACTCCTACTGATACGGACACATCCTCTGAAGATTCTGAACCCGTCAACGGATCGAATAAATACGCTGAAATTGAGGTGCCCGCTGTGAAGTCGCTTGAAGATGTTGGATCCGGATGGCTTTATATTGAAGATAAGGACGCTATACTGATAAAATATCTGCACACCACTACGGATGTGCAGTTCGAGCTTTTGACACAGACACAGTAGTAGGGATTGGGTGACCTAACCCCTACGCGCAGATACAAGCGGGGGTAAATTTTTATATCCCGCCCAAATAAGGAGACGCTACAAAATGGCTAAAAAGATCGTTTTCACCACATTCATTCTGGTTGCCGTGGCAATTGTCGCCTTTACGCTGTTTTCACATAACGCTATTGCTCAATCCGACGCGGCATCCGGAGAGGTTCCGATGGTAGACTTCAAAGTCTTAGGCGGTTTCATCATTGAAGGCATCGTTTTTAGTATCGTCGGTTTAATAATTCTGATGATAGGCTATAAAGTCTTCGATATGGCGACCCCCTACGATCTAAACCGTCAGATTGCCGAAGAGAACAACACCGCTGCTGGCATTGCTGTTGCGGGTGTTCTCGTCTCACTCGGTATCATCGTCGCCGCCGCGATGGGTTAGCAAAAAGATGGCGGATGGAAGTTTGGAAGATAGGAAGATTGGGCACCCATTCTTCTACGCTTCCACCCTTCCAGCCCCTCTTTCAAATTGCTTTTATCTCTATCCACAGGCACAAAAAACGAGGGAAGGTAGAAAAATGGGACAAACAACCTACTTAGCAGATCAGGTTGTCAGTGATGAACAAATTCAGGAATGGGTGGAGACCTTCCACCAGCGAGGCTGTCTGTTTTTGCAAAATGTCTTGACCCCTGATCACTGCGCGCAACTGCGACAGGATTTAGAGTGGGCACTCAAAAACGATCCGAACGGTTTAAATGGTGGAAGCCCCGGCGGTCGCATGCACTTGAGTCATCGGATGTTTGAACACAGCGAAGCGAATCGCCGCCTATTTGATCTCGAACCGATTGTCTCCTTCGCTGAAGCACTCGTTGCGGAAAACTGCCATGTTATTCACAACAACTCGTTCCAAACGTTTCCCGGCGGCGGGATTACGTCTTGGCATCAGGACGACGCACCGCACTACATCGTAACAGAGGGTGAACCGCCAAAGAACGTGCGGCTGCCGGTACTGCTCTTTACAGCGAATTACTATCTCACCGATGTCACCGAGATTGAACACGGTGGTACAGAAGTCGTTCCGGGCTCCCATCTTTTTGGTGCGTCACCCCCGAACCCGATAGAAGGAACAGAGTGGGAGGATAAAGTCCAGTATAACCTCGGAAAAGCGGGAAGTGTTATCATGTTCAACAATCAGGTATGGCATCGCGGGGGACCTAATCAGACTCAGCGCATCCGATATATTACACAGGTGACATACGGGCGTCGCCTTGTTGGGCATAAATATTATCCATTTATGAACTATAACATGCCGGATTCTGTCTACAGAGACGCAAGTCCCCGCTTACGTCGTTTACTCGGCTTCCTCAATCACGGTGCCTACGGTTAAATTACTGTGCCTATTCCCCCAAAATAGCGCGACTGAAAATTCATGGTAAGGATTTGAAGAATGCACCAAGAATACCTGAATGCGCTTGTAGATAAAGCCGCGTCAGACGCGCATATTTTGGCATCATGGCTCGAAGGGAGCTTCGGAAGGGGTGCCGCCGATAGATATTCAGATATCGATATCCATTTATTAGTTGCCAAAGAGAATAAGGAAGCTTTCCAACAGGGACTGGAATCTTGGTTATCCGACATTCAGCCGTTGGTTCTCTTTAGAGATACATTCCCCGGACAGATGATAACCTGTATCACGACAATAGGCTTGCGGCTTGATGTTTGGATACATGTAGGAAATACAATTTCCCTTGAGCGTAACAGTGTTCGCGTGTTATCTGCCGTTGAAGGTTGTATCCAATTTAAAGCGGCGTGTAGAAACGACGAACCGCAGGATGTTGCACCAACATTAAAGCAGCACATCAACGAGTTCTGGCGTGTACTTGCCATCCTTCCTACAGTTTTGGGACGTGAGGAGCACATCGCTGGATTTATGGGGACTACATTTGTCGTGACATCGCTCACAGAGGTGTTAATTATAGGAAATGGAAAACAGAGGGATAGAGGTGTAAAGAACATCAATGTGTTCTTACCGCAAGCACTTAGGGAGGAAATTGAGATTGCCCTAACAATGCAAGGCATTGATAGAGACAGTATTGCGAGAGCACATCTCCGGTTGGCAACCATTATGCAACGTTGTGGACCGGACATTGCAGAACAGCACGGACTTACTTACCCTTTTGCCTTGGAAGAGGCTGTCCTCAATTATATCTCCAGAGAATTACAGACATTAGGACTTTTTGATTGCTTAGGTGAATTACATAGGCTTTAGGCTGCTAACCAAAAGTTTGCTCTACCTATTGCCCCTTTCTCCTCCATTAGCCAACGAAAAAATATGAAAGCGATTGTTTTCTCAGAACAAGGTAGCACAGAGGTACTTCAGTATACAGACGTGCCGAAACCGACACTTGATGCTAACGAGGTATTAGTTAAAGTCGAAGCCTGTGCGGTGAATTATCTGGACCTTCACGCCCGACGGAACCGACCAGAGATTGCGGAGAAGTTTCAACGGGGCGAGACACCGCATATACTTGGCTCCGACATCGCTGGGACAATTGTTAAAATTGGAGACGCGGCACGCGGCGTAGCCATTGGGGATCGGGTTGTCCTCGCGCCATGTATCCCGTGCAAGGTCTGTAGCGACTGCCACAGCGGCGCGGAAAACCTGTGCGACACGCAAGAACTCATCGGTTTCCAAACGAATGGTGGATACGCAGAATATGTGAAAGCACCCGCTCAAAACGCTATCCAGATACCGGACGCGCTGTCCTTCGTTAATGCCGCTGCGATGCCGATCGCCTATCTTACAGCATGGCACATGCTTATGACGCGGGCACAACTTCGCCCTGAGGACGATGTTTTAATTCTTGGTGTAGGCGGTGGTGTCGGAAGTGCGGGGTTGCAGATCGCGAAGTTGAGTGGTGCCAGAGTCTTTGCCACAGCAAGCAGCGATGAGAAACTTGCACGCGCACGGAAAATGGGTGCGGACGTTACGATTAACTACAAGGATATAGACTTCTCAGAGGTGGTACTCGACGTAACAGATGGGCGAGGGGTAGATATTGTTCTTGAGCACGTTGGGGCTGCAACATGGGAACAGAGTATCGCGAGCCTTGCTAAAAACGGGAGGCTCGTTTCGTGTGGCGTAACAACAGGCAATATCGGAACAATTAACATCCGAAAGTTATATCAGAAGCAGCTCACAGTGATGGGATCTGCCCTCGGCACGGTGACTGAACTCCGAACGCTCGTCCAACTCGCTGGACAACGGAAACTCGAACCCATTATTGACCGAGTTCTGCCACTCCATCGTGCGGATGAGGCACACCTGTTGTTGGAGAATCGCCAAAATTTTGGAAAAATTTGCCTCTGTCCTACCCGCTAACCGGCAGGACTTCTTTAGTGTGGAGCATGCTATTCTTCGTTTGAGGAGAGTTCTTCTGTCTTCTGTGCTTCTGCTTTCGTTCTGAGAAATTCGTAGAATTCGTAGAGTGTTTCCTTATCCTTCTCCGAAAATTCCATCATGCCCCTGAACATAGCACTCATCTTCGGATCGGCTAAGAGATCGCCGTAACTTTTTTCAGTTTTTCCAAGGAGGTAATCGGTCGTAACCTTCAAGGCATCAGAAAGGCTTGAAAGCGTCCTAAACGAAGGTTTTCTGGCTCCCGATTCAAATTGCGAGATTGCAGCAGGCGTTAGATTCGCCACTTTTGCGAGTTCTGTTTGCGTTAACTCCAATTCACGACGACGCAGTTTTATACGTGAGATAACCTTGTCAGTACTTGAGTCCTTTGATTCTTTTGCCACGTTTGGCTCCTTTATCAGACAGCAGGGGAGTGTTATATTGCCGCTGAGTTTTTTTAATTTTAGCATCGCTGCGGTGTGGCAGCAAAGTATGGTTTTAAGAGAATGGTGCTTCAATGAGAGGCAAGGCGCGAAATATATTTTAATCTAAAAAAGCCTTAAATGCAAATTTTAATTTGACAAAAATTGTGATAATAGTATAGAATGTACGTATTACGCTTCCTAAAATTACGCCAAAAGGCTCCGAAGAATCGGAAATTTATAGTGAAAGTGGTGATTTCACGACCCTTTAGGTCTTTAAAAAGGTAATATAAGATTATAAGATAAAGAACAGCAAAATCGAGACGTAGAAGATATACAAACCGCATCGCATTTTTTATTTAAAAGTGAGCGGAAAGTGAGCGGTATATTCTTCGTCGCGCGCGGTGTCCTTGGTGAGAATACCCGAACGCGTCACGGATGGAAAATCTGAAAAACCAGAAAAAGGTGGGAAACTTTACAACACCAAATATCCACTGACTCAAGTCAGAGGAACCTATTAAGACCTTCCTACTCGACTGTTCTACTTTCGCTGTCTCAGAAACTCGTAACTTTACTCATCCGCCACTGCAGGTGGGAAGCCTCTCTACGGATGCTCATGTATCTGAATAGACTTCAGGCACATTTCGTTTGAGGCGTTGTTCAAGTAAACAAACATTGTCGAGTTTCTAAGAGACGTATGGCATCTAAAAAATCGCTGCTCTTCAAGATATTAGGCGTGCGAAGTGAAAAAAGGTTTAATCCTTTTTTTGAAAAAAATACATAAGGAGGACGGACTTTCGTCTCCTGAATGTGTTCAGGGGTTTCCAGTCCGTAAATCAAATCGGATGAAAATTTGTGGTAGGCGCGAGCAATACTCGCTACGCTTCAGTGCTCTAATAAATGTATTAACCCTTCTCCTTTCTGTTTTGCTTTTGACTGGGCAACCTTGGGATACTGCATACGCACAAGCAATTTCCAGTACTGGCATGCAATCTGCAGCCATTCAGATTCGGGATGACCTCTCTATCGGCAACATTCGAAAGGACCTTGCACGCCTCTCAAGCCTTGATAGCCGCGTAACAGGCTATCCGCAAGCTGCGAGTGGTAGTAAATACATCTTTGACCGGTTCGCTGAGATCGGCTTGCAAAACGTGGAAAGCCGAGAATTCTCTGTGACTGTGCCGGTCGACCACAGAGACAGTGTTGTTGAAGTGCTCTCCGCTGAAAACACTGTGCTGCACACCTTTAAACTTACACCACTCTGGCCCAACCTCGTTCGTACCTCCCTGTTAGCAGATGGTATTAAACATACCGTTTTAGCTGACGAAACACTTGAAGATATAGCCTCAAGCTACCAAGTCCCTGAAGCGACTATTCTCGCAAACGAACGGAACAAATTTTTACCAACCCCTATCGTTGAAGGGAGTACAGTTTTCGTTCCAACAGGTGGTTTGTCCGGCCCCCTCCTTTATGGTGATGATGGCGAACTTGCTGATTTCAACGGCACAAGCATCGGTGGATTCTGGTATAAACTTCAAGATGGAGACACTCTCACAGCTCTTGCCCGCCGCTACCGCATCACCGAAGCCAGCATTACTGACGACATACTCAACGAACACCTGCAAAAAGCATCCGACGGTATTGATAATGATGAAGACGGTACCATTGACGAATATGGCGAAATACCGCTGCTCTCGGAAATTCTGGGATGGGCAACAGATGGTATTGACAACGATGCAGATGGTTGGACGGATGAAAACCCTGGCGACGCTACCGATGGAATCGATAACAACAACGATGGACAGGTCGATGAAACAGGCGAGTTCGTCGCCGCGAGCGAATCACACATCTTCATCCCGAAAGGTGCTATAGTCCTCCTTGACTTTAACTCCAGTACCCGTTACATCAACGCCGCGATGCTCGGTGGCACGGCTGTCATCTTTATTGAACCCGAAACCACTATTCGAGGGGAAGCAGAAAACAAGTTCGGTACCGTCCCCGCCAACATACCGCGATTTTGGCTTTCCAAAGAAGACGCGGATGTTCTCACCAATCTACTTGAATCGGAACAGGCGCAAGGGAATCAGGTTAATGTCCGTGTTAGAGGTAAGATGACGTGGGAACGCCGTGTTGGACAGAACATACGCGGATTTTTAGAAGGTGGAGACCCGACGCTACGCGACGAACTCATTGTCCTTACCGCTTATTATGACTCTATGTCTGTTGTGCCCGCAATGGCACCCGGTGCAGATCCGACGTGTGGTATCGCAACCTTGATGGAACTCGCTCGCCTCTTTAGTCAACCCCAGTATCGCCCGGGCTACTCCGTCCTCTTTGTCGCAATTGACGGACATTTTCAAGGACTTGCTGGAATGCGTGCTTTTATGGAAGGTATCGGACAAGACATTGTGGGGTCTGCCACAGACTCACCGGGTACGCCAACAATGCATGGACTCCGCCGAGGGCTTTCTACTGATATCATTGAATTTGAAGAATTGGGCAGAAGACTCCTACTCTCCATTGACCGGAGCGTCCTCGTTGATCTCCCTGCCTATTTCTTCCACGGTATACATCGGGTAAAGGCTGATTTGGACTCGCTCGGAACAACGCTTGACGGTTTGTCAGAGACGCGCTCTGAAATCGAAAACCTCACCGCGCAACAGCGGGACTTCTCAGAACGCCAAAAGAAACAAACAGATAGAAACCGAAAACGTGAGAAGCAAGGCTTCACGGGTGAAGAAAAGAGTCGCTTGTTGGTAAATCTTGCACGCTCAAAGAAAGAGTCCCTGCAAACGACCCACTTTCTCCGAGACATCGTTCAAAGATTAACTGAAGTTCGCACTGTTGCACTTGACACAAGTCGATCCGCACAGCGCGAATTGATTGAAACGCTCGCGCTCCCGATAGCTCGCCTCGATATATGGGCGGTAGAGAAACTCATTCGCGCCATAGAAACCGGCACCATTAATGAATATGCTACACATCCAAATCACGCATACCTCCTCCCCGTACAACAAGGTTCAGATTGGCAAATTCCTGTGCCAGAAGACCTCCCGCAAGAACTCATGCCTGACCTTGAGATGCTTAACAAAACCCTTGCAAACTGGGAACTGAGCGACAAGAGCAAATTTACCTTGATGTGGACCCCCGAGAAAATACTCGACCGGCATCTTGACCTACACTCACTCAATAAAGTGAAAGACGCACGCAGTGTTTTACGCGATGCTGCCGACTCCCAAGAAGTCGCAATCCAACGAGAGGTCCAATTACTTGAAAAGGTTCTCGCACAAATACCTGACAGCCAACCGATTGAAGACGAGATCAAAACAAGCATTCGGAAACTCAAGGAAACACCGATGGGCAAACTGAGCGGTGATTCTCCGATTTATGGCGGTAAATTTTTGTCGAAAGCCGGACTTGAACGACTCAATACTATTGACACCCAACTTCGCCAGCGGTTAACCGAATCTGAAGACACCGCTGATATCACTATATTAATAGCAGACATTCTCAAGGACAAACAAGGTATCTTTGAAATTGCACTTCGGAACGCCCGACTGGAACAAACACGCATCCAGCACTTGATCGCAACAGCGGGAACATTAGGGCGGGAATATTTGGATGAAGAACGCCTCATTTTGGAAAATTATCTCTCAGAGGAAGAAGTCGAAAAGGCACTTTCGCTACGCTCTCGCATCGCATCACATATTAGCGAAACAGCACTATTAGCAATCGTCAAAAAGCGAGCGGACGCAGATATTATCGCACTCGAAAACCTCTTTGAACGGTTACCCACATTAGATACCGATTTGGATGACGAGACCAAGGTGCTCCTACGTGATAATCTACTAACCCTACGAAACGCACGTTTCCGAAACATTCAGAGCCGCGTTGAAAAAATGTTGCGCATTGACACCAACGAATACAATCGGAAACTCGGACAGATCGAGGCGGCTATTGCCCTCCAAGATCTGTTTAACCGCTACTACACCTCCCTCTATATTAGCATTGACCTCTCTTCACAGTCGAATCAGTTCGGGGTGTTCAACAAGGGATGGTTCTACGATCAACAGCCCGAATTTGTTCTGCGACGTGAATTTGCAAGTATCGGCAATAAACTTGCCTCTTACGCTGAAGATGCCGATTTCGGTGTCCGTGTTCGTAAACTTTGGCAGTGGACAGACGACCAAATCCGACAAGCCGTGTTGACCCGTCAATGGACGGTCGCAAACGGAATCTCTGACAAAGCCGCCCTTGAAGGAAAAACGCTTGAAACACTGTTGAGTTCGCACTTCAACAAACTCACAGGACTCAGCGGTGTGAGTCGACTCATGAAGATGCAGTTTGAGCAGTGGCGCAATCAAGGCGAACCCTCTGAGGATATGCTCAAAGATATGGATTATATCCGTAAAGAGGTAGAGCGTTTCATTCGAAACGATGTCCGTACAGCAAAGAAAAATCGGAAGAACAATATCCGTACACGTGAACAGTTAGATGCCATGCTTCGACTTCGGTATGAAGATCCAGATACCTTCTCCGAGGACGAAATTGAGGACATTAGAACCCTCATTTCAATTGCGGGTCTCGGTGGCGAGTCGAACTTTGTTAACGCCATCTCCGCAAGTGGTGGAAAGACTTGGAAAACCTATATACCGGGTAAGATCGCCTTTGACAGCGAGGTAGCGACACTTGTTGGAAAAACTGGCATCGCTTTTGCGACTATTGAAGATGCCCGTGTTTTAACGGATACGCCGCTCGATACAATTGAACGCGTCGATTTGCAGGAAGATGGCAACCTCCATCAACAAGCGCAGACACTGGCATCACTACTTATCCAAGCCCTCCGCGATGAAGAGATGCCCACTGCAGCACGCGTCGGAAATTTCTACTGTAACCTCTTCGGCGATGTCGTTGAATTCGATGCGCGCGAGTCCGCACTACCGAACAAACCGGTGCCTTATCCTATTTTGACACTCCGCAGAAAGCACAAATCCATGATGGGTGTGCGTGGTGATCTGTTTGTGATGGGCGATAACAAGGGGAACTTTGAGGTCGCTGGATTAGCCATGGAAGGCAGAGCAACACGTCGCCTCGGTGGTGCCCAAGAGGTCGAAGCATACATTCTTGATCCGGATTCCGGGGACATCGTCTATGCCCCGGACTTGGGGAATTACGGTGCGAAACTGCTACCGAATAAAGTTCCAATCAATACCCGCAGACGCGGGTGTCGTGTCGTTGCGTTCCCTTGCGTGTCTACAACTATCTACGACTTGGTGGACCAACGGTATCTACGGACATTGCGAGAGCTTGAAGTCTACGACGCACTCACCGATAGCGCGCCAGAGAAGTTCGGAATGTCCAAACCGTGGCAGCAGGAAGGGGTCTCCGCAGCTGAACCCATTGCCCTCGTCTATAGCGAACCGAACACTCGCATTAAAGTCGGAATGGCTTACGGACAGATCGGCAAACGTCTCCTACTCATTAAGGCGACAAAGAGCGGTATGAAGAACCCGACGCTTTACACCGGCGAAGGGTTTGTCGTCCGTGAAAATGGACAGATCCGTCTTACACCCTACGTCGTTGTTCGTGATATGTGGTGGCTTGATGAGAACCGATCGCGACTCTATAAACGGTTCGGTATCTCCAGCGACCGCCTCGATAAACTCCATCAATTCGCGAATGAATACCTCGCACGCGCGGAGACCGAGCTGCTTCAAAGCGATTACCAACAGGCACTTAAACTCGCACGTGCCGCGTGGGGTTACGAATCACGCGCATATCCAGATGTCAAACAGACGGGTAACGATGTCGTTAACGGCGTAATGTTCTATCTTGCCTTGCTGATGCCGTTTGCCTACTTTATGGAACGGCTCATCTTCGGTTTCCCGAACATCCACAAGCAGATTATCGGATCGTTTGGTATCTTTCTACTTGTGTTTTTCTTCTTAAGCCAAGTTCACCCTGCCTTCCAGATTACGACGACCCCTGTGATTATTTTGATTGCTTTCGTTGTACTTGCCTTAACCGTTATCGTTATCAGTATTATTGTCCGGAAATTTGAGGAGCAACTCGAAAAAATCCGCCAAGAAGGGAACAAGGTTTATAAAGCTGATGTCGGCAGGTTGAGTGCAAGCGCAGCAGCGTTTAGTTTGGGTATTTCCAATATGCGAAAACGAAAAGGACGTACGATCCTGACCTGCTGCACGTTGGTCATCCTTACCTTTACGGTCATCTCGTTTACGTCCGTGCGGACGTTTATGCATCCGAATAGAACGAGTTTGCCGCAGGTGACACCGCGCTATACAGGACTTCTTATCCGTGACCAATACTGGCGCCCACTTGAAGAACCGGTGCTTACCTCTGTGCTAAATGACATGCAGAAAACGCAGATCACACTCACAGCCTTAGAAAGACTGCTGGAGCGTAAGAACGAACTGCTCGTTAAGCAGGGACAACAACCGATTGACATTCCAGCAGCAACTGCCGCTTTAGAACAAGGGGGTTTCATTGAACAGGTAGACGAAGAATCGATTGTGACTGTCCGGAACGTCGTAGCTCCGCGTGCGTGGTATCAGTCTTCAGGCACAGGGGATCAATCATTTGTTCAACTTACACGTACGCCAAACCCGGCAGATTCATCACCACCGACACATCAACTCACCGGTGAAGCGTTGACGTTCGCGGCAAACATGCTCGTCGGTATGAACGAAGCAGAACCAGGGGTCAGCGGTATTGACAGGTACCTCCAATACGGAAAATGGTTCAACCCGGCAGATGCCCATGAATGGCCCACAGAGTGGCCCTACGCCATTGTGCTGCCCAAAGGGATGGCAGAATTGCTGAAAATCACCGAAAGCGATATGGGGAAAGCGACCGTCTCTGTTTACGGTGCCGACTTCACCGTTGTTGGTGTACTCGGGATCGGTTTCAAAGACCTGACCGATAACGATGGTGAGGAACTCACACCTGTTGACTATCAATTGATGCAACAGCAGCGGAGCCGCGGTGCTACTGGTGATGAAACCCTTGAAGGTGAATTACAGAAATATCTCCATCTCACACCAGACAGTATTGCCATTCTCCCTTATGAGGTCGTTATGAACCAAGGCGGGACGCTCCGAAGCGTCGCTGTTAATATGGAACCGAGAGATGACGACCCGAAATTGCTCGGCGCGATAGATAAGTTGGACCTCATCATGGCACCACTTATGAACCGCATCGCACTTGATTTCTTTGTCGGGCGTGATAAAGACACATACCTCTACAGCAGTATCGGGATGACGAGTTTCAGTGGGATGGGCAACCTATTTGTTCCAATCTTAATCGCAGCACTTATCGTGCTCAACACCATGCTTGGCGCCGTCTATGAACGGGTTCGTGAAATTAGTATTTACAGTTCTGTGGGCCTCGCGCCTGTGCATATCGCCTTCCTCTTCCTTGCAGAGGCGTGCGTCTATGCGATTGTCGGCGCGGTGTTAGGCTACCTCATGGGACAAGCAATAGCGACAACTCTCGTGCATTTCGGTTGGCTTGCCGGATTGACGCTCAATTACTCATCAATGTCAACTGTTGTTGCAACGATTATCGTCATGGCTGTGGTGCTGCTGAGTACCATGTACCCAGCAATTAAAGCATCACGGATGGCTGTTCCTGATATTGAACGTAAATGGAAACTCCCTGAACCTGAGGGCGACGTATGGCATTTCAATCTGCCTTTCACCGTCCTTGAAGAAGAAGCACTTGGGTTGAACGTCTTTATGCGAGATTACTTTGAGGCGCACGCAGACGAATCCGCCAGCGACTTCTACACGGATCAGGTTGCTTTCAGTCAACTGGAAGCAGAGGATTCCTATCAAATCGGGATGATGGTATGGTTAGCACCTTATGATTTGGGTGTGAGTCAGTCTATTCAATTCGTCACATCCCCAGCGGGTGGTGAAGAGGAGGACCTCTACAAGATTACGTTGGATGTACATCGCGAGAGTGGTGAGATCGCCTCTTGGAAGCGAGTGAATCGACGGTTCCTCAACCTACTGCGGAAACAACTCCTGATTTGGCGGACGTTTAGTGTCGATGTTCGATCAGAGTTCCATGAACGCGGCAGAACTGAAGGCACAGATAGTTCGGCGGAAGAAACAGCACAGATGGAACCAGCACCAACTCCAGCAGATTAAACAGAAGCAGTGTAGGGGCGAGGTCACCTCGTCCGCACGGGTTGGGAAACCTAACCCCTACAGATTGCGAATCAAAAAAAGGACAAAAAACGTGGAGAAAGTAGCAAGTTTTATTATCATCGTCGGCACTTTGCTATGGCTGTTTAGTATTCTCGCTCTTGGAGGGCGTTGGCAATGGCAGATGTTATCAGCTCTTGTGTTGATAATTGGCATTTTCACGGCACATTTCTGGGAAGAATTGCGAGACCCAGACAGCGACGAAGAGAAGGATTAGTTGTCAGTCGTCAGCTATCGGTTGTCAGAAAGAAAATTTTCTTACCGATAACTGATAACCGATAACCGATAACTAATGGAAGGAGAACACTCAATTTGGCAAGAGAACGAGTAACACAAGCAGATGAATGGCAAGCTTGGGCGCAGCGATACGACATGGAAGGCGGTATCCGTACCTTTGAGTCAGGGTTAACGGTTAAGGTGTTTGTCGGAGCACTTTTCGTTGGCTTGCTGATGATGCCAGGCTCCATCTATCTCAGTTATGTATCCGGCCAATCCGGTGCTGGCGCAGCACCTTGGGTTGCCGTTATTCTATTCACCGAGCTCGCGCGGCGGTCTTTCACGACTGCCCGGCGACAGGAGCTTTATATGCTCCTCGGATTAACAGGCGCGGCGGTCGGAAGTGGATTGCAATACCGGAACTTTATCTGGTACGCCTACTTCATCAATACCCCGCAGGCGGCATCCTACGAAATCGCAGACAAAATACCAGACTGGATCGTGCCAGCAGGTGATTCCGTCGGCGTGCTCACGCGAAGTCTGCTACATCCAGACTGGCTCCTACCCATCGGTATCTATCTTGCTGGAAAACTTCTTGGAACTTTGCGATCTGTTAGTGCCCAATATATCTTGTTCCGACTCACGGCGGACCTTGAACGACTTCCCTATCCAATGGCACCGATCAGTGCACAAGGCGCAACCGCACTTGCAGAAACGACAGGAAAAGAAGAAACTTGGCGATGGCGGGTCTTCTCCATCGGTTCTATGGCAGGCCTCATCTGGGGGTTCCTCTATATCGGTGTGCCTGCGCTCACAGGTGTGATGATGAGCCAGCCGATTCAGATTCTGAAGATTCCGTGGATAGACTTCACACAGAGTATTGAAAGTATCGCACCAACAGGCGTTTTTGCCCTTCACACTGACTTCGGACAGATGCTCTTTGGGTTCGTGTTGCCGTTCCCAGTTGTGATGACAGAATTTATTGCGTCAATGGCAACGCAATTTGTCTTGAACCCTCACATTCTGTACCGAAATGAGATTCTCCACCAGTGGCAACCCGGTTTAGATGTCCGTGGTGTTGGTTTGTACAATGGGCTGGATTTCTGGATTAGCTGCAACATGGGGAAATCATTCAGTTTTGCAATCGTTGGACTGGCGGCTTCAGTTCCAATGCTCTTTAAAATGCAGAAATCCAGGAAAACTGCAGGTGAACGCGGCACCTTTGCTCCACCTCCGAACCGTGGCGACTTCCCGATATGGTTGATGGGATTACTCTGGCTTATCGGTATGGGTGGGTTCGTCTGGCTCATCCACTGGATGGTCCCGAATTTCCCGTTGAGTTTCCTGTTAGGCTTCGCCTTCCTATATACACCGCTTAATTCGTATGTTACTGCCCGAACCTTCGGGGTATTGGGACGCGACCTCTTTGAGATACCGTATCTACACGAAATTACCTTTATTTTGAGTCGTTATGAAGAGATAGATATCTGGTTCGCACCGTTACCAGACGAAGATTACGGACGTGGTACGCAAAGTTGGCGAGTCCTTGAATTGACAGGTACAACTTTCACTTCAAACCTTGCTGGCACGCTCTTGATTATGCCAATCCTAATCGTCAGTGGAATTGTGGTGCTACACTTTATTTGGAAGATCGCACCTATCCCCAGTGCACAGTATCCATACGCACAGATGATGTGGCCCATTAACGCCACAAACGAGTGTCTCATGAAAACGTCGCTGCGGGATGGAAATAGCCAGATGCTTCAAGCACTTCGGGGGGACTACGTCACTGCTGGATTTACCGGAAGCATCGCAATCTACGGGATGCTGTGGGTCTTCAAAATGCCTTCAATGTGGTTCTACGGTATTATAGGCGGCATTGGAGCAGACCCAGGAAGTATGGTTGCTCGACTCCTCGGTGCAATCATTGGACGGTTTTACATGATTAAGCGATTCGGAATGAAACGCTGGTATATGTTCAATCCGGTACTCGCAGCAGGGTTTACGTGTGGTGTCGGTCTCATCGGCATGGGAACTGTGGCAATCGCACTTGTCTCCAAAGCCGTTATCGTCAAACCGTTTTAATGGCTATCGGCTATCGGCTATCGGAAACCAAGAGGTTTCATGAAGGTCTCCCTCTTGGTCTTCTCTTTGCTGACTGCTGATGGCTGACAGCCAATAACCTGATAACTATTAAGATGGACTGGACTAATTTTGGTTGGGCAGGCATAGAGCTGGAAATACCCACAACATGGGAACTCAGCGGACTCAGTGGAGATCAAAAGACGGGGTACCTCCGTCTTGATGACGAAGAGATGCCTCGTCTTGAACTTAAATGGGCGCATACCCGACGCAAAAAGCCAGACCTTCACGCGACACTCGATGAATATTTCAAGTTGATTCGCAAGACTTACAAGAAAGGCGGCGAACTCTCTTTCCGTCGGAACGTTAACCTCATTAAAGAAGATGAATTCTTTAAGGGACGCACCGTTCTCGGCTTTAGTTGGAAGGGAAGCATACGCGCCAATGGGTTGATTTTCCACACCGGAAAACGGATCACAATTGTGCAGGTGATGGGACGGTTGAAAGAGAATTGGCGACCCACAGTCTTGCGGATTTTCCAATCAATTGTAGACCGAGGCGACGCACCACTGACGCTGTGGAGTGCCTATGGACTCAAACTCGGTGTTCCGAAAGTATACAAATTGGAACGTCAGAAACTGCTCAGTGGCTACCTGCTGTTCGCATTCGCTGCAAAGCCCGTTCGTTTTCAAAGTGTGGTAAAACTTGCTAAACTGGCGAGCAGTCGCCTACGGAATAATGGTTCAGTAGAAGATTTAGATTTTTCACCGCCGGACAAAGGTCGTCTTAGCGTCGAACGGTATGGACCGGCAGAAGTCATGCTGAATGACTATAAAGACACACCGAACCCATTGGAAGCATGGTTTCGCGCCAAATACGCAAAAGCAATTCGTGGCTACGGATTTGAAGTAAAACCTGAGACAGACTCAGAGGATGAACGGCTAACGCTTATTGGAGAACAGACACGACTTTACGACGGTATACCGTTCAGTCCCGTGCTGATGCTCGACAAACTATCGAAGCGGACAGCACTTGTGTTTCATCTCTGGCGATGCAATCATTCCAACCGTATCTATGTTATTCAGTCTATTGGCAGTACCAATGCGTCGCCGACTGTCCAGAAGGTTGCTGAAAGCATTGAATGCCATTAATGGTTGTCAGTTTTCAGTTTTCGGTTTTCAGTAAAGAGAGCACTGTGACGGTTAGAAAGGTTGCAACTGCCACACGAATAACCGACAGGCGATACTATAAAAAATGCTAAATAGAATCTTATACGCCCTCAAAATTAAGAAGCGTCCCGATGTGGACCGGACTCAGGTGATGAAGTCGTTTCCTGTGCGGAACCAACTCATAACTTGGGAAATAGACGATAAAGGCGAAGCCTCACTCGTCATTCCACAGAAAGATAAACTCTGGCTTCGACTCGCCGGTAAACTCTTTATGCTCCCTAATAAACGGGTGATCGTATTGGATTCTATCGGAACGTATGTGTGGCAGATGTGCGATGGCAAGCATACAATTTCGCAGATTATAAAGGGAGTCCAAAAACAGTACCAGTTGACTCGTAAAGAGGCAGAAACATCGCTCTTTACGTTCATGCAGCAACTCGGCAAACGGAACTTTATAGGGTTTGCTATTCCGAACCAACAACAGAATGCACCAGCAACACCGGAGCCGGAACCCGCTAAACCGGGATTTTTGGGATCCCTATTGAGACGGTAAGCAGAACCTTTGATTGGAAATTTAGGCAAAAATAGGAGAGAAAAATGAACGAACAAATAAGTGATGTTGGCGCAACTTTCGCCGAAACACCAGAACGCTTTGAGCGTCTTATTCCCAAAGAGAACACAGTTCGCGTCCGAAACCTTATCAAACGGTATGAGATGGGTACGCAGACTGTAGATGCCCTCCGTGGTGTCAATTTCCAAATCCAGCGCGGTGAGTACATCTCAATCATGGGACCCTCAGGCTCAGGGAAATCAACGCTCTTTAACATGATCGGGGGCTTAGACAAACCGACCGAGGGGCGAGTCTACATTGATGAAGTGGACATCGCACAACTTGATGCGTATGAACTCGCGTGGCTCCGCTGCCGAAAGATCGGTTATATCTTCCAATCATTCAACCTCATCCCCGTCATGACAGCACTCGAAAACGTCTCACTTCCGATGATCTTCGCGGGTATGAGTGCCGATGAAAGCAGAGAGAAAGGTGTCGAACTCCTTAGCCTCGTTGGACTCGGTGACCGCGTGCAACACAAACCGTTAGAACTCTCCGGTGGACAGCAGCAGCGTGTTGCAATCGCACGCTCGCTCGCGAACGACCCAGCGATCGTTCTCGCCGATGAACCAACGGGAAACCTTGATACCAAAACCGGGTTAGAGATCATAGCACTACTCCGTAGCCTTAATGATGAAAACGGTGTGACCATTATCACAGCAACGCACGACCATAAGATGTTAGATGTCTCCGATCGTATTTTCCACATGGCAGATGGCAAAGTAGACAAAATCGAAACACGCGATGAAATTGATCTCCATGTTGGGAAATTAGACGGCGAGGAAGTGGGTTAATAACCATCGGCTTTCGGCATGCGAGGTGTTCGTAAACGCCACAGACACCTCTGTCTGATGGAAACCGACTGCTGACTGCTGATGGCTGACTGCCATAATCATGAATATCTACAAACGCTTAGGCATTCGCACAGTTATCAACGGCAACGCGACGCTCACACGGCTCGGTGGTTCAATTATGCCATCTGAAGTTGTTGCGGCGATGGTTGAAGCCTCAAAGCATTTTGTAGATATTATTGAACTTCAAAAACGGGTCGGTGAAGAGATTGCGGCACTCACACATAACGAGGCAGCTTATGTCTCCTGTGGTGCTGCTGCTGCGCTGACACTCAGTACCGCCGCGTGTATCACCGGACTCGACCCCACCAAACGAGAAAAATTGCCCCACCTTGACGCATCAATGA
This sequence comes from Candidatus Poribacteria bacterium, assembly GCA_026702755.1. Classification (NCBI taxonomy): domain Bacteria; phylum Candidatus Poribacteria; species Candidatus Poribacteria bacterium. The sequence continues at coordinate 24,251 of JAPPBX010000006.1, forward strand.
AAAGTGAAGTCATCGTGCATCGTCACGGTCGTGTCGGATACGATTTTGCTGTACGGCAGGTGGGTGTAAGATTCGTAGAAATAGGCGATGAAAACGGCACTTCATCTGACGAACTCGAAAACGCCATTACTGAGAAAACCGCCGCGATTTTCTACTTCGCGAACCCGGGTAGAGAACACCTCTGGGTGTCTTATGAAGATGCCATCGCAATCGCCGAAAGGCACGGTGTTCCACTCATCGTTGATGCTGCCGCACAGTTGCCACCCCCAGAAAACCTATGGCGTTTTACGGAGAGGGGGGCAGATTTAGCACTCTTTAGTGGTGGAAAAGGCTTGTGTGGTCCCCAAAGTAGCGGCTTAATCGTCGGAAAAAAACCCTTGATTGAGGCTATCGCTTTCAACGGACCACCACATCCGTTTATCGGCAGGGGTATGAAAGTCGGTAAAGAGGAGATGGTCGGTTTGTTCGCCGCTGTCAAATGGTATTTGAATCAGGACCACGAAGCGTTACAGCAATCCTACGAAGATCAGGTCACCTATTATGACGAGGCGTTCGCGGACATTCAAGGCGTTACAGTACATCGTAGTTTCCCCTCTGAAGCCGGACAACCGATGCCCCGCACCGAAATCCGATTTGACGCAGAACAACTCGGCATCACACGAAACGAAATCCTCCAGCAACTCGCAGAAGGTGAACCCTCTATTGACATCGCAGGCGCAGGGGCAGACGGTGTCCTTATCAATGGACAAACCCTGCTGCCCGGAGAGATAGAAATTATCGCTCAAAGATTAAAGGAAATCTTAGGGAAGACAGCATGAGACTTAATAACGGTATTCGCCTGACATGGCTCGGACATTCCACCTTTAAAATCGAAGCAGATGGACAAACGCTTCTCATAGATCCATGGGTGACAAACAACCCGGTATGTCCAGATGCACTCAAGACTTTCGACACTCTCGATGTGATACTCATAACACACGGGCACGCCGATCATATCGGCGACGCGGTATCTCTTGCGAAAAAACATACACCGACAGTCGTGTCCATCGTCGAAATCGCAGGGTGGCTCGGTAAACAGGGTGTTGACAACACAATTGGAATGAACAAGGGTGGCACTGTCACTGTCGGTGGCGTAAAAGCAACGATGGTCTCAGCCAACCACAGCAGCAGCTTCACAGAGGAAGACGGCACGACAGTTTATTTAGGCGAACCGGCGGGTTATGTTATAGAATTCGCGAACGGCTACAAAATCTATCACGCTGGCGATACGAATGTCTTCGGTGATATGCGAATTATTGGCGAAATTTATCAACCTGACTTAGCACTGCTACCCATCGGCGACCATTTTACGATGGGACCCCGCGAAGCCGCTTATGCCGCACAACTGCTCAATGTCCCAGCGATCCTACCCATCCATTACGGCACTTTCCCACTCTTAACAGGAACCCCGGAAGAACTCCGTAAATTGACAGCATCCCAAGATGTGGAAATTATTTCGTTAGAGGTCGGGGAAACATTAGATTAGAGAATTCCGATAGGGACTTTGTAATCCAAAGGCGTTTACAGTTTTGAGTAAATCCTGTGGGTTGCCTGTATCGTAACGCTGACCTGCGACGCGGTAGCCGTACATACCTTCCTGTTTTATGATTTCCGTCATCGCATCCCGTAGCTGAATCTCGCCGTGCGTTACAATTCGGTGTTTATAATTGTAATCCAGAATATCAAAAAGGAGGGGGGTCAGAAGGTCGATTCCGAAGTTGCAGAGGTATTGCCGTTCCGGGATACCTTCCACGCGGAGATGCTGCTGCGCGAACGCCACCGTCGGCTTTTCCGAAATTTGTGATAACGTAAAGAGCCTCTCGGATTCTACAGAGGGGCTGCCGTGAACAACACCGTTGAGCGAGAGTTCACTTTCATGACAGAGATCAAGACTTGTGACAGACTGCCCAACCTCTGTGTAAACATCCACGAGTTGCCTGGCACAAGAAACATCCGATTCGGGAATATAGAGATGGTCTCCAAGCAGAATCATAACCGGCTCACCATCCGCGAAATCATTTGCACAATAGATGGCGTGCCCGAATCCTTCCGGTTCCACCTGAATTGCGAAATGCAGTCGATCACCTATTTCTTCCAACCGGTCTGCCTGCGCTGCTAACTCCGGTTTTTCACGAATCGCATCGGCGACAGCACCAGAAAAATAGGTGGTAATCGGTTCAACCTGTTGCGGTTGAGCGACGATACACACCTCCTCCACACCCGCCGTTAGTGCTTCCTCAATAATCAACTGAATGACCGGCTTTGCGATACCATCCTGATCAATAATCGGAAAGAGTGCCTTCGGGACGGCTTTCGTTGCGGGGAAAAGACGTGTCCCGTATCCAGCAATGGGAATAATTGCTTTTTTAACGATGGGATTCTACTCCGTTTTTAATCGTGTTGGGCTGAGGCATGGCGACCTCGCCCAACAATTTTAGCAGTGTTCATTCTCTGTAGGTACCTACGTTTAATTTCTCAACGCCTTGAGGTATGCCCAAGTGGCTGAGAGTTTTCCAGCAGGTTCAACAGGTAATTGATCGCTCTTAGACTCAAAGTTCTGTTCAACCTCTTTTTCGTCAAGAATCCGATCATAGATACGGACGTTATCTATCATCCCGATGAGGAATCTGCCATTGTGCTCACTACCAATGCGCCGTTCCTTCATGTTTTCAGGCGTTGTGCCAGCATTCCCTTCATCAACCAACTCACCATCAACATAGAGTTTGAGTTCGTTGTCTTTGGTATTGCTGGTGTAAATGATGTGATACCACGTGTCGGTTTCAGCGTTCAAGCGAATCTTGACACCGTCGTTTTTATGAACTTGGATCTGGTTTCTCTCAAATTTGAAATGGACTTTGCCTGCCTCCCACATCCACGTTGAAACGATGCCTTGAATGCCCCCAAACTGAGCCTCCAGGGCGTAGCATTCAATAGACACAAATTCAAAATCACCCATATCGGGGATCTGAACGTAGCTGTCGGGTTTCCCTTCAAACTCCATCGCTTCTCCAGTGCCATCTGTCGCGCCTTCGACAAAGTTGAGCTTACCGACGAGTTCTGCATCGTTTTTGCCAAGGACATCCTTGACAGTCTTGCCATCCAGATCGGCTTCATTGAGCGTATACATGGCAACGAGTCCATCTGTTACGAAATCTTGTGCATCAGCCGCTGTCACATAGCAAAACACAGTGAGGAGCGCGGCGAGTACACAGATTATTCTGATATTCCTTAGACGCATTTAAATTACTCCTTTTGATTGTATCAATTATAGTAAAATCCACAATTACTTGGACATTGCGGAAACGCGAGGATACAATCCTCGGCTGATTAATAAAACACATCTACAACAATCAGGTTCGCTAAAACCCTGTCATACATTCTAACTGATAGATTCTCAATCTGTCAAGCCAATTTGCCTGTGTTCAATGGTATTGGCTCGGCCAATTTACGTTCAAGCGTGAGGTTATCCTCGTAAACCGTTTTGATTAACTCTTCAATATCAAGCTCTTCGACCGATATATCCACAATCTTGAACTTTTGGAGGATTGCACCGATAAGGTCCGCTGTGCTAATTTCTTCTGGAGAGAACCGATACTGCACGCGAGCACCTTCTTGAAAGGTAACATGTGTGCTCGGGATACTGATGTCTGGATAGACCTCGGCGTAATCCACAGTCAAAAGTCGTTCTGTCGAAAGCAACCGCCGGAGTGTCGCGAGTTCTCCATCGAAACAGAGCCGCGCGTTGTCTATAAGAATAACACGCTTACACAATTTCTCGACATCATCTAAATCGTGTGTTGTCAATACAACCGTGACCTCCCTATCGGCGTTGATTCTTTGGATAAATTCTCGGATACGTGCCTTGGCGACGACATCTAAACCAATAGTCGGTTCATCAAGGAACAAGACATCCGGATTGTGGAGCAGCGCAGCTGCGATGTCCGCACGCATCCGCTGACCGAGACTCAACTGGCGGACAGGTGTCTGGAAAAAATCGCCAAGGTTGAGCAGAGCATCGAACATCTCTACGTTGTCGCGGTACTGTGCATCTGGAATCCGATAGATACGCTGCAGCAACTCAAATGACTCTTGGACTGGCAAATCGAACCACAAATGTGAACGCTGCCCAAACACAACGCCAATGTGTTTGGCATTTTCCTTTCGCTGCCGATGTGGAGTATATCCGTTTACAGTCACGCTGCCTGACGAAGGCACCAAAATACCGGTCAGCATTTTAATGGTCGTTGACTTGCCTGCACCGTTCGGTCCTAAATACCCCACAATTTCGCCACGTTGAACCGTGAATGAAACGCTGTCCACTGCGCGAATAACGCGGTGTTTACGGGAAAAAAGGTTCACAAAACTCCCGAAAAAGCCTTTGCGGTGATGATAGACTTTGAAGGTCTTGCTCAGATTATCAACTTCAATCATATTTTTTAAGGGTTTTCAGTTGTCAGTTCCTTTGTGGTGTCATTTACTTTTCTGGTGCTTCCACAAATGGCCTCTTAACTGACGACTGACAACTATTCAATGCCCTGTGCTTTGATACCGTAAAACGCCCCATCTCCAGAACAGCATGGTGATACCGAGAAAGAGGAAACCCGCGAAAGGGGCTAACTGCACACCAATCGGTGAGACCCCAAGCGATCCAACCTTACCCAAAAGAAAAAGGGATGGAAAATAGTTAACACACGCCAGTGGAATAATAAAGGTGAAAAAATGCCGAAACCACCACCGATAAATAGAAAACGGGTAGCTTCCCATGAACACACCACCGTTCGTAAAAATATTAATGATCTCAATCGATTGGACAGTCCAAAAACAACTCGTCGCGCCGATGACGAAGAGACCTATAAAAAAGCAGGTCCCACTCATCAGCGTAATCAACAGATAACCCACCTTAGCAAATGACCAAGAGACAGTGAGCTGCGAATTGGCAATAAGTAACACAACGACTGCTTGCGCTATCCTTCCTACCCGACGGAGCAGAAATTCATGCGCGAAAACCTGATAGAAAGTGCCGAGAGGTCGGACCAGCATTGTATCAAAGCCGCCACGTACAACATTTCTCTGAAAGACATCAAAACCTCTCCCAACCATCTCAGCGACAGCAAAGCAGATACCAACTATGCCGTAGAGGAATCCGACCTCCCATAGGCTCCACCCCGCCAACTGTTTGAAACGGTTAAAGAGGAGCGCAATCATGAAAAAATCCATGACGGAGATACTCGCTTGCGCAAATAGT